>JACPQP010000459.1 GCA_016190465.1 Chloroflexota bacterium | reverse complement strand
GTCGCCCCGTCGCCCGGTCTCGGCGTCAACTCCGGTCTCCCCGTCTCCCCGTCGCCCGGTCGCCCTGTCAACCCCGGCGCCGTCGGGCGTCTCTTCGTGCCAGCGGGCGCTCGCCGTTTCCCAGAGGAGCGCGGCCAGGCAGTCGAAGGCGTGACGCTGGTCCCGGTGAAACTGGGTCTGGCTCAGCCCGAGCTCGGCCATCGCCTCGCGGTAGGAGAGCGCCTCGACGTAGCGGAGAGCGAGGACCTGCTGGGCGCGGTGGGCGCGCGAACCGGCCGGCACGGCCGGGCCCGGATCCAGCCGGTCGATGCCGTCGAGGAGCGCCTGGCGTAGCGCCTGAGCCCGGCTGGCGCCCGAGGGCAGCCGCTCCGGCAGGAGCAGCCCCACCAGAGGATGATCTCCCAGGCGGGCCGGATCGTACAGGTGCTCGAGGGCGTCCTTGACGAGGGAGACGAAGTCAGGCGATGGACCACCCCGATTTCTGCCCTCTGGTCGCACAGTGGGATCTCCCGTTGCCCTGGCCTGCGTCAGTTGCGAGCTGCTCCAGGTCATGTCACAGGATGGACTCCCCCGATTCTGGGGGAGGATTGAGTGCCGTTGCTGCTGGGTCCTCAGTCTGCTGCCGGCTCGCGTGGCTCGAGCACGAGCCGAATTCCAGCGACGATCTCGCGCACTCGTTGGCGCGACAGCGCGCCGATCCGGTCTCCCAGGGCAGACCGGTCCACCGTGAAGACCTGGGTGACGTTGGCAATGCTTGCCGCCGGCAGGTTGCCCTCGCCAGCCAACAGCGAGATGTTCCCAGGACGGGCCGCCAGCCTGAGGGTGGAGGTCAGCGCGCAGACGATCACCGTGGCCAACCGGCTCCGGTTGAAGACGTCGTTCTGGACGACGACGCAGCGGCGTCGATAGCCCGGCTCCGAGCCGGAGGGCTCACCGAAATCGACCCAGAAGACCTCGCCCTGGCTCACTTCCATCAGCCCCTACCACTCGCCCTCGAGAGCCTGGCGCTGGAGCCGGCGCATGCCCCGCAGGAGCCCCAGGTCCTCTGGGCCTGGCTCCTCCTCGCAGGTCGCGTTGATGGCTTCCAGCAGGCGCCGGTCCTCGCGTCTGCGGACGAACTCCTCGAGGGCGAGCGCGATGACCCGGCTCCGGGAGAGCTTCAGGGCGCGCGCCAGGCTCTCCACCTGCTCGAACAGGGACTCGTCGAGTGAGATCGCGGTCTTGACGCTTGCCAACGGTATCACCTTCCTTCCTACCCTTCCTTCCTGCCCTTCCTTCCTACAAGGAGGATAACAGGTGGCAGTGCTCACCTCAAGACCGCCCCGTGTGCTGCCCGCACGCTGCCCGCATGCAGCCCGCATGCAGAAGGAGGTTATCTATTCCCACATCGTTCTCATCGTCTCCAACAGCGCCTGTCGAACCTCATCCGCATCACCCGCATCACCGCCTCGCCCGCCGGAGGATCTCCCGCGCCGCGTTCCGCCCCGGCGCGCCCATGATACCACCACCGGGATGGGTGCCGGAGCCACACAGGTAGAGGTTGCGGACCGGCGTCGCGTAGCGCGCCCAGCCCGGCAGGGGGCGGAAGGCGTAGAGCTGGTCGGCGCTCATCTCGCCGTGGAAGATGTTGCCACCGGTCATGCCGAATTGCTCCTCCAGGTCCAGTGGCGAGAGGGCGTGGCAGCCGACGATCGCCTCCCGGATGTTCGGCGCGTAGGCGGCGAGGACGTCGATCACCCGGTCGACGAACCGATCCTTCTCCTCGCGCCAGGTGCCCTCGGCCAGCCGGTACGGGGCGTACTGGACGAAGATCGACATCACGTGGTGACCGGGTGGGGCCAGGCTCGGGTCGTAGGCGGTCGGGATGGTGATCTCCAGCATCGGCTCGCGCGAGGGGCGACCGTACTTCGCGTCGTCCCAGGCCCGCTCGACGTAGAGGCGGTCCGGGCAGATGTGGGTAGTGCCCATGTGCTGGGGGCCGAGCTCGGTCCCGGGAAGGGCCGTGTAGCTCGGCAGCCGGTCCAGCGCCAGGTTCACCTTGAAGGACACCCCCTCGCACTTGAGCTGCTCGACCGATCGCCTGAACTCTGGCGGGAGCTGGTCGCGGTCGAGGAGCGTAAGGAAGGTGCGCTTCGGGTCGGCGTTGGAGACGACGACCCGGGCGCGGTATTCGCTCCCATCGGCCACCGCGACGCCCGAAGCGACGCCGCCCGCGGCGAGGATCTTCACCACCTCGGCGCTGGTGCGAACCTCGGCACCGCAAGCCTGGGCCGATCGGGCGAGCGCCTGTGTCACCGCACCCATCCCGCCCTTCACGAAGCCCCACAGCCCGCGATGGCCGCCGACGCCGCCCATACAGTGGTGGAGGAGGATGTAGGCGGTCCCGGGCGTCGCCGGCGAGCCGTTTGCCCCGATCACCCCGTCGGTGGCCAGCGCCACCTTGAGCTGCTCGGACTCGAACCAGCGATCGAGGATGTCGCTGGCGCTGGCGGTGAGCATGCGCCAGTGCGCCAGGATCTCCTCGCGCGAGAGGCCGAGGGCGCGTCGTCCCAGCCGAAGCACCGCTAGCCAGTCGTCGAGCGAGCGCGGCGGGAGGTCTGGCGGCGTCTCCAGCAGCAGCGGCTCGACGAAGCGCGCCAGCCGCTCGATGAACGCCTCGTAGGCCGGGTACTGCTCCGCATCGGCCTGGGAGAACCGAGCGATCTCCGCGCAACTGCGCCGCAGATCCTGCCAGAGGAACATGGAGCGACCGTCGGGATAGGGCGCGAAGTAGGCCGGGTCCTTGGGCAGCACCTGGTAGCCGAAGCGGGCCAGCTCCAGCTCACGGATCACCGGCTCCTGGAGGAGGCTGATGAGGTAAGCGGTGGTGGACATCCGGTAACCGGGGATGACCTCCTCGGTGACGCAGGCGCCGCCGACGATGGGCCGCCGCTCGAGCACCAGCACCTTCCAGCCGGCTCGGGCCAGGTAGCCGGCAGTGACCAGCCCGTTGTGCCCGCCGCCAAGGACGATCGCGTCGTACACGCTCACTGCTGCCTCCTCGGTCCAAGTGCTTGCGGAAAGCCCCTGAACGGCTCCGGGTAGGTCCAGGAAGGGCTGCGGCCCTTCCTGGCGGGGTTTGG
>JACPQP010000461.1 GCA_016190465.1 Chloroflexota bacterium | reverse complement strand
GAAGAAGGCCCGCTGGCGCTCGATCCGCGCCCGCAGCTTCGCCCGGTGCTCGCTTTTCATCGATCCTCCCTATCGCCATCGCCACAGCCGCACTTCTGCGCTGGTCATTCCGGACTGCGCTCGGCCTGTCATTCCGAGCCGCAGCGAGGAATCTCGGCCGTGGCCCTGGTGCACCGTGGCGGAGATTCCTCGCCCTGCGGGGCTCGGAATGACACATGCGGCTGGAGGATTATCTACCAGACCCTCTCGATCTCCTCCCGAGCGATCCGGATCCAGGTCGTCAGCCGCTCGGGCTCGCGCTGGACGGTGAAGGTGTCCTTCAGGATCATCTCCAGCACGCAGTCTCGCGCGATCTCCAGCGTCTGCCGAACGTCCGCCCGCAGCACCTCGGGGTCGAACTGGCCCACCAGCAGCGCCGGATTCGGCTTCCGCGAGAAGATGCACCGATCCCCGAGCTTGTCGGCAGCCTCCCTCTGGTTGCACCAGGGGCTCACCGACACCCGCCGCAGCCGGGGCACCCGCTTGAGCATCTCGAACTTCCGGTCCAGCGACTCGCAGCACCCGTAGGCGTTCAGCCCGAACCGCTCCAGGACCCGCAACTGGTACTGAAGCACGAACTCCTCATGCTGGGCCGGCGAGACCAGCGCCAGCTCCTGGGCGACGCCGAAGCCCCAGAGGTCTCCCAGGCCAACGCGCCGGCCGTCAGACCCCGAGGCCGGCAGCTCGTCGGTGTAGCCGATCCCACCCGAGTCCGTGTAGTGGTTCCGGTTGTTCAGGGTGAGGTGGCCGTTCACCTCCAGGTAGTCGAGCATCCGGAGCGTGCCCCGGGTCACGTGCTCCATCAGCGCGTGGACCAGCCCGGGGCGGTCGTACATGTCCACCATCACCTGGTTGAGCCCGAGCAGCCGGCACACCGTCCCGATCAGGTTGGCGCCGAGCCGGACGCCGCAGAGACGGATCGGCAGCAGGTCGCCAAATAGCTCGCCCACCGCCTCCAGCCGTTGCCGCGTTGCCTCCTCGTCGACCTCGATGGTCGGGTAGGTGAGCCGGTCGAGGTCGTCGGGGCCGCGGACCGGCGCCTCCCACCGGTACGCCCCCCAGTCGTCTTCGGGCCGGATGAGCTCGGTCTCCACGCCCCAGTTGCCCTGGCGAACCACCGAAGTCACGTCGAGCACCGGCTCCACGACGAAGTCGTCGGGCAGGCGCTCGTCGCGGTAGATCAGGTGGCAGAGGTACCACTCCCACTGTCGCCAGTACCGGTCCGCCACCCGCAACGTGTCGTCGGGCAACAGCTCGTACCAGGAGTCTTCCGGGAAGACCAGGATCAGCGGCCGGACCTTCTCCAGTCGGTTGTGCCGGTACCAGAGGTCTCGTTTCTCCGCCTGCTTGGGACGGTGGGCGATCGCGGCCACCCGTCGAGCCAGCTCTCGCAGGTACGCGCGCTCTTCACGATCAAGAGGGCCGGGCTCCGCGCCCCGGGCCACGTCCATGACGGCGCCAGCCGTCGGGTGAAAAGCCAGCCGGGACCCCGTGGCGAGCCGGGGCGATACGGTCACGCTCATCGTCTTGCCTCCTCTACGAGTAGCCGACCTCTCCCCCCTTCCCCCCTCCCCGCGTCGGGGAGGGGGATGGTGGCTTCCTTTCCCCGCGTCGGGGGGGCTCACGCGGGAGGTGTGCGGACCACAAAGGCCACGAAAGCGATTGGATCACGCTGGGCGTTCTTACTCTCCGACCAGTTCGCCAAGTCGTCGCCGGTAGTACCGGTAGTTCTCCCAGGAGACGTCGGGCGGGATCGAGTGGTCGGCTTGCGGGATGAACCCGCCGTGCTTGACCAGCGGCAGCTTCCGGCGCAGCTCGGCGTCGATCGCCTCAGGCCCGAGGGCGAGAGCGCGCTTGTCGATCCCGCCGAACAGGCGCAGCCGCGGGAAGCGCTCCCGCACCGCCTGTGGGTCCATTCCGGCCTGCGCCTCCAGCGGGAACAGGACATTCACGCCGCCCTCGATCCAGAGCGGGATCAGCGCCGAGCAGTTGCCGTCGCTATCCACCAGGATAATGTCGACGCCCGAATCGCGCAAGAACCCGGTCAGCCGCTGGTAGGCCGGGAGGAAGAACCGCCGGAAGGTGGCCGGCGAGACGATCGGCCCGCCCCGGTAGGCCATGTCCTCCCAGATGTAGGCGTAGTCCACTCTGACGTCCCGGATGGCCCGGTCCCAGACCGCGATCGTGAACCCCGTCATGAAGTCGACGATGTCGTCGACCAGCTCGGGGTCGTCGGAGAAGGCGTAGAGAAGATTCTCGATCCCCATCAGCTCGCGGGCCCAGCCGAACATCCCCACGGGCACCGCGCCGCCGACCAGCAGCGGGTAGTCACGGTCGCGATACTCCTCGATCAATTGGGGCCAGTTCGCGGGAAGCCGCTGGGGGTCGTCGGGGTCGTAGAACGGTTTGACCCGCTCGAAGTCGTCGCGGGTGGCCACCGGCCAGCCCGCGAACTGGGGGATGGAGGCGCCGTCCTTGCGCTGGCGGAGCAAAAGCCCGTTGCGGGTCCGGACGGTCTGCGTCTCCGCGTCCTCGGCGATGGTCTCCTCGGGGAAGCCGGGGCGCATGTCGTAGTTGATCGGCACCGCCTTCGGTCGGGGGTCGAGCGGCACCACACCGCTGAGGTATCCGGCGCGCACTGACACGGGCACGCCGTACAGTCTGCCGAAGTCCTCCGATGAAGGAGGGTCGGGACGCAGCTTCTCCAGCCCCTCGGTCCGCCAGCGCGCGATGGTGTTGCACCAGTAGCCCATCTCCCAGAGAGGGGGGCGGTCGACCGGCTCGAAGGCCATCACCGCCAGGAAGCGCTCGCGGGCGGTGGGATCGCAACCGGTGTTCATGTGACCTCCTTCAGCCCTACAGCAATTCGGTGAATGCCTCGAGCACGGCCACCGCGTTCTCGATCGGCGTGCCGGGCTGGAGGGACTTGGCCGGGGCCAGGATGTACCCGCCGCCACGAGCCATCTCGTCGCGGAGGCGCTGCACCTCTCGGCGGATCTCGGCCGGCGTGCCGAAGTGAATCGTGCTCTGGCTGCCCAGACAGCCCCAGAACGTGATCCTGTCCCCCCACTGCTTCTTCAGCTCGTAGGGGTTCATCCCCGAGGCCTCGGGCTGCACGCTTTCCAGGACGTCCAGCCCGATCTCGACGATGTCGGGCATGATCTTGGCAACGCTGCCACAGCAGTGACTGATGGCGAGCTTGCCCTGGGCATGCACGGCCTCGTAGATCCTGGCCCAGCACGGCTTGATGAACCGGCGCCAGCGCTCCGGACCTAGGATCACCCCGTGCTGCATGCCCCAGTCGTCCCCGAACATGATCGCGTCCCCCGGCACGCTGGCCCACTGAGCGACGTGTGTCAGGTAGAGCTCGGTCAAGCGGTGCAGCAGCTCTTCGTAGAAGTCGGCGTTGATCACGGCATCCATCAGCGCATTCTCGAAGCCCCGGATGCGCCAGGACTGCTCGAAGAGCCCCCAGCCGACGGAGAGGATGTGGAAACTGTCTGGGTGCTCGGCCATTCGCCGGCGGACCTTCTCCTGAAGATCCCGATCGTGGAAGAGGTCCGGGCTCGGGAACTCGTAGCCGTCGAAGGAGGGCTCTGGCAGGGCTGGCGTCTCGAGGTACCAGGGCCGCTGGTCCATCCGCCAGACGCTGCCGAAAGCGTCGCGCTCGTGGACCTCGTCGATCGTCTTCATCTGGATGGTGTCGATGCGGCCGGCCGAGACAATGTATGGCGTCAGACGCTCTCGCCATTGCTGGCCGCAGTAGTGCTCGTCGAGCTGCTCGGCGACTTCATTCTCGAAAGTGAGGGAGTATGGCACCGGCCGCGTCTCGTGGTGGTGGGTCTGCTCCAGGACGGAATCGCGGGGTTTCACTCTCTTTCCTCCTCCGTCGGCCGCCGTGGTCCCGAGAGCGCGGGGGCTTGTTGTCCCCCGCTCGTGACCTGTCCGAGACGGTGCGCGGCGACGACGAGCTGTCAACGGATTCAGGGAGCGGATTGAACGGATTACCGATAGCGATCAGGAACTCCACTGCCCCAGTGTAACCGGCCGAGCGCTCACAGACAAGGGGCTACCTAGCGACCAGCCAGGCCCGTCAGGTGGATGCCCCGGATGAAGTAGCGTTGAGCAATGAAGAACAGGGCGATGATCGGCAAGAGCATCAGAGTGGAGAAAGCCATGATCAGGTGCCAGTACGACGTGTTCATATCGACGAACATCCGCAGGCCCAGCGCCAGCGTGTAGTGGTCCGGCGAGGAGAGGATGATCAACGGCCACATGAAGTCGTTGTAGTGATGGAGGGCGGTGAAGATCGCCACGGTGGCCAGCACGGGTCCGCACAGCGGCAGCATGATCTGCCACCAGATGCGCCAACTGGTGGCGCCGTCAATCCGCGCCGCCTCTTCCAGCTCGTAAGGCAGCCCCGTGAAGTACTGCCGCATCAGGAAGATGTAGAATGCCGCCCCCGCCGTGGAGGAAGGTAGGATCAAGGGAAGGTAGGTGTCGACCCAGCCGATCGCCTTGTACATGAGGAACGCCGGCACGATAGTCACGACCGGTGGCAGCATCATCGTGACGACCACGACCGCGAAGACGATCTGACGGCCGCGCCAGCGCAGACGGGCCAGGCTGTAGCCGACCATCGACGACGAGAGCACAGTCAGCGTGGTGGAGACCACCACGATGAACGCGGTGTTCGAGGCGAAGGTGGCGGCCGGGATCCGGGTGATCGCCTCGACGTAGTTGGACCACCTCACGTGGGTGGGGATCCACTGGATCGGCCACGAGAACACTTCGGTCTGCGGCTTCAGCGAGGTGGAGATGACCCAGAGGAGCGGCACGCTGAAGACGACGGCCAGTGGCAGCACCACGAGGTGCAGCAGGGCATTGGGAGCCATTCGACGCGCACGTCGCCTCAGCACTGACCCGGGTGAGCGCGCGGCGCTCGCCACGGTCGGGGATGACGGCGCGACTCGACTGGCCACCAGACTCACCTCCTGCCCCCCGGCGTGCTGCCTAGAGCTGAGTTTCATAGTAGACCCAGCGTCGGCCGATGTAGAACTGGAGCACGGTGAACCCGGCCACGATCAGGAACAGGATCCAGGCGATCGCCGAGGCGTACCCGAAGCGCGAGTAGGAGAAGGCGACGTAGTAGATCTGGAGAACCATGAACAGCGTCGCGTTCTGAGGGCCACCGCCGGTCATCATGAACGACGTCGTGAACACCTGAAAGGAAGCGATGATCCCGACCACGATGTTGAAGAAGATCGTCGGCGTGAGCAGCGGCAGCGTCACGTGCCGGAAGCGCTGCCAGGCGCTGGCGCCGTCCGCGTGCGCCGCCTCGTACAGCACCTCCGGCACGGCCTGGAGGCCGGCCAGGAAGATCACCATCTGCGGCCCGATGCTCCAGAGACTCATCAGGATGAACGCCGGCTTGGTCAAGCTCGGTTCGAACAACCAGCGTTGCGGTGAGATGCCCAGCTTCTCGAAAGCGTCGTTCAGCATCCCGAACTCGGGGTGCAGGATCTGAAGCCAGATCACGGCGCTGGCCACGGACGGGGTGATGGAGGGCAGGTAGAACGCCGTCCGGTAGGCCGACACGCCCCGCGCGCGGGCGTTCAGGGCCAACGCCAGCGTGAGGGCGACCAGCAGGTGGAGGGGAACCCCCAGGAAGGTGTAGTAGGCAGTGTTGTAGAGGGACGTGCCGACCATCGGATCCTGGAAGAGCTTTCGGATGTTCGCGAGGCCGACGAACGCGGGTGGTCGCACGAGGTCCCACTCCAGGAAGACGAGCGCTACCGAGTAAGCCAGGGGGAATACGACGAAGGCCAGCGCCCCCACCACGAATGGCGCGGCGAAGAGCCAGCCATCCCGCTCTTCCTGCACCGCGAACCTTGCTCGTCCCTGCTTTCTGGCGCTCGACATGTTGGCTCCTGCTGCCATGATCGCCAGACACCCCCTCTCTTGCCCTCCGGAAGGGCAAATAGCTCGGCCCCATCGCCTTCCATGGCCATGGTCTCACGGCCACATCTCCCCCAAGGGCTTTGGGTCTGGTGGCCGATGCTTCGCGTCCGCCACCAGACCCTGGTTCCCCAACCACCTGGTGGGGCTTGGGCGGCTGCTTCATGGCCGCTGGCCGACCCAACGGATATTACTCCTTGTACGTCGCCCAGAAGTCGTCGAGCGCCTTCTGGAGCTTCTTGTTCATCTCGGGGATGACTTGCGCGGCTGGCTGGCCCTGGCCCTGCATCTTGTCGAAGGCTTCGGTGATCCCACCCTCTCGCGTCAGGTAGCCGGGATCGATCGGGCCGCCGACGAGGTGAGTCGCGCCGGTCTTGAGGATCTCGACAAATGCCTTGGCATTTTTGATGCCGTAGGTCTTTTCCACGTCCGGCACCCAGTACTTGTAATTGTGCTCGATCGTCACTGGCTGTCGGCCGGTGATCGGCGGCATTGTCGCCTGGGCGGGCTCCTCACTCATGAACTTGACTAGCTCCCAGGCGGCGTCGCGGGCCTTGGACGCGGCCCAGATTGGATGGACGCCGTTGGAGCTGGCAACGGACGGCCGCTTGCCGCTCCTGGGGAGCGGGGGCATCACCACGTCGAACTCCCGGCCCTCCGGCGTCTTGGCGTCCGGCCCCTTGAGCACCGGGAATACCCAGGAGCCGTCGTTGATCATCGCAGTCTTGCCCGTGCCGATCATCGCGCCGTACCCGGCGGCGCTCAGAGCAGCCGGACTCGGGGTGATCTTGTGCTTGTGGACGATGTCGACGCTGTGCAGTTGGAGCGCGTCGATGATCCCCGGCTGGTCCCACTTCGCCTTCCGCGGCTCGACGATGCTGTCCCATTCCATCTCGCCCCGTTCGGCTCGCATGAAGCCCGCCTCCGCCCAGTGGCCGAAGCGCTGCTCGTAGCCGAACAGCTTCTCGGCGGGCTTGGTCAGCTTCAGACAGATGTCGAGCCACTGGTCCACGGTCCAGTCGTCGGTAGGATACTTGATTCCCGCCTTGTCGAAGGGCTCCTTAAGGTAGACGTAGGCCAGGCTGAAGACGAAGTAGGGAACTGCGTACACCTTGCCCCTGAGCATGGTCACGGGGTCGAGGAGGGTCTTCAGCTCCTCCGGCCAGGGGGCGTAGAAGTTGTCGCGCTTGCGCATCTCGTCCAACGGGACGAGCAGCCCCCTTGCCGCGTGGAACCCCCATTGCTCGCCGTGCGAGAACGACACGTCGGGCGGGGTGCCACCCGCGATCTCCGTCTTGAGCTTCTCATAGAACTGCGCCATCGGCCAGTATTCCAACTTGACCTTGATCTGAGGCATCTTCTCCGCGAACATGGCGAAGATCTTCTGCGCCGCCTTGATGTCCGGGTCCCACCCCCACTCGACGTACCGGATCTGAGCCGGCTGGATCGCGGCGGGGCTCTGCGCGGCGGGCGCGGCTGGCTTGGCCGTCGGCGCCGCCGTCGGTTTCGCCGGTGGCTGGGTGGGGGCCGGCACCGCCGTCGGCTTCTCGGCGGGTTTCGCCGGGGGCTGGGTCGGGGCCGCCGCGACGGTGGGCTTCTCCGCCGGCCTGGCCGGCGCCGGGGCGGGCGCCGGGGTGGCGGTGGGCGGCGGTGGGGGAGCGCAGGCGGCGATCAGCGCCCCCGCGGAAGCGACCAGCGAGGCCCCGAGGAACGCGCGGCGCGAGCAGCGGTCGTGCGGACGGGATTGGGACATGGTCTCTTCTCCTTGTCTCTCTGCTTCTCGGCCCTGGATCCAGGCACGAGCGCATCATCCCGCGGTCTTCTCCCTCTGTCAACGTCCCGACGGTCACGGTTCGGTCACTTGCGGTCACGAGCGGTCTTCGCGGCACACGGGATCGCGCCCGACAGCCCTTGGGCATCCGGGCACTCGCCTGGTGACTATCCATATGCGCTGGCTCGCCTGGCTGGGCAGGGGGATAGGCGGTGCATAGTCGTACACCCCTTCTGGCAGTGGACGCCCAGCATCAGTCTGTCAGTATGGGCGGACGACGATCAGGCCCGGGATGACCTGGAAATGCCGTAAATTCCTCGTGTACAGTGTCAGACCATGCTCTAGCGCTGTTGCGGCGATGAGGGCGTCGGGAATCTGCAGGCCGTATCCCAGAAAGAACGAGTCCATCAACCGGTAAGCAGTCAGTGAGGCGGACTGGGTGAGGGGCACCAGGATGAGCTGCTGGATGAGTCGATGAGGATGTCGGTGTCGATCAATCCCGGCGGGTGAGCCGGTGCTGCCACTGCTGCCGCTGCCTCCGCACCCAGGCGACGCTATCGGCCATGTCCTCCCGGCCGGCCCACATCCCAAAGAAGGGGAGATCGGCTAGATCCTGCGACTGGCCGGTCTGGCCTGCCTGGACACTCGCCGTCTCGGCGAGACCCACGGGCGAGATGCTGACTGCTACCTCGGTCCCCTCCGGCAGCTCCACCGGCTGCGACAACTCGATCTTCCCGTCGCGTACTCTGCCCCGCGCCACGATTACCATCTTGGCCACCTCCGCGTACATTGTACCACGCCGTGGCGTCCTGATCGGACAGAACGGGGTATCGTACGCCTACCCGCCGCTAACGGGGCCGGCCCACAGTCGTGCCACCACGTGCGCGCAACGTCAAACGAGCAACGTGGCATACTCACGGTCGCGATCGTCCGCGCGTTCGCCTCGACGTACCAGGGTCGGCCACGAACGACCGAGGACGCCGATATCCTCTTCGACGTGACCGTGCCGATGGTGCAGAGTGACAACTGTCTGAAAGCAGTTGACCCATCACCTCGAGCGGAGTGAATCAGACGGGTCCTGGACGGTCAGCTCGATGCCCGGAAGCACGTCGCTGACATCGATGGCACCTGGCGGTACAATAGCGCTGCGGGCGGTCAAGAGCGACCACGTCAGGGAGATTTGCCGCACACGGTTCGGGGAAGATCGCTGTCAACGGGTTTCGGGAGCGGATTGACCGGATTGGCCGATCGGTAATCCGTTCAATCCGCTCCCCGAATCCGTTGACAGCCCGCCCCCGAATCCGTTGACAGTAGTCCCGAGGGACAGATGTGCGGAGGTTCGGTATGCGAGGAACGTCGAATCAGCAGTGGGCCGGGGCCTACGGCACGCCCGAGGGGCTGGCCGAGCTGCGCGGTGAGGCCCTGCGGACGCTGATCGCGCTGGCGCTCGCCTCCAGCTTTGGGCTGGCCGTCCTCGGCGCCGTCGACGTGCAGATCCGGCGCCCCGAGCTGTGGGGCGTCATTCTTGGCCTGGCCGCGACCGCCGCCGCGACGCACCAGCTTCGGCCGCTCGGCCTGGCTCCGGCCGGCCTCACGCTCGTGACCGGCCTGGGCCTGTGTCTCGCCCTCGCCCTCCGGATCTACCAGATGCCCCAGCTCGTCTACCTGGTCGCCCTGGTCGTCCTGGCCGGTGTCATCGTCCTGGACATCCGCCATGCCCTGGCCGCCACAGCCGGAGCGTCGGCCGTCCTGGGCGTCGTCCCGGTGGCCTGGTCGGCGGACCCGGGCTGGTCGACCGGGGTGGTGCTGGCTCTCACCTGGGGCAGCTTCGCGCTCTGCTGGCTCGCCACCCGGCCGACCCGGACCGCCCTGGACTGGTCGTGGCACAGCTACGTCCAGTCGCTCCGCAAGACCGAGGAGCTGCGGGACCGCCAGGGAGAGCTGGGACGGCTCTCCAAGAGCCTCGCCGAGACCTGCGCCCACCTGGAGCAGGCCAACCGCGAGCTGCTTCGGGCCCGCCAGGTCGCCGACGAGGCCCGGCGACTCAAGGCCGAGTTCGCGGCCGCCATCAGCCACGAGCTGCGCACGCCCCTCAACCTCATCATCGGCTTCAGCGAGATGATGGTCCGGGCGAGACACTCCCTCTGCGGCGAGGTGCTGCCACCCGGCTTCCAGGCCGACGTCGAGGCGATCTATCGCAACGCTGGCCACATCTCCAACCTGATCGACGACGTGCTGGATCTGAGCCGGGTCGAGGCGCACCGGATGGCGCTGACGCGCGAGTGGAGCCGGCTCCTCCCCATCGTCGAGGAGGCCGTGGCCACCGTCGCCAACCTCATCGGCGAGCTCGGGCTCGACCTCGTGGTCGACATCCCGCCCGGTTTGCCCGCCATCTACGTCGACCGCACCCGGGTGAAGCAGATCCTCATCAACCTCCTGAACAACGCGATCCGGTCGACGGACCGCGGTGGTGTCACCATCTCCGCTTCCCTGGCCGGAAACGAAGTGGTGGTGGCGGTGAGGGACACCGGCGTGGGCATCGCCCCCGAGGACCTTCCTCAACTGTTTCAGGAGTACAGCCAGATCGGCGGGGCGAGCCGCCGGGGCCGGAGCGGGCTGGGCCTGGCCGTGAGCAAGCAGTTCGCCGAGCTGCACGGCGGGACTATGTGGGCGGAGTCGGAACCGAGCCTGGGCAGCACCTTCTTCGTCAGCCTGCCGCTCTGCGACAACGTCGTCGCCTCGGCCTTCGCGTCTGAGCCGATGGTGCGATCAGACGGGGCCGGGGGCGAGGGCCAGGACCGCCAGCGGGTGGTGATGGTACTGGGCCAGGACGTCGAGGCGACGAATCTGTTCCGGAGGTACCTGGACGGCTACCGGGTGCTCTGTGGGGCGAAGGGCCAGGACATCGCGGCCTGGGCCGACGATGCGGCGCGCCGGCAGGATGGCTTGCCCCGGGCCGTGATGCTCACCGATTCCCGGGCCGTCGACGACTGGGAGCGCCTGCAGCGGGCGCGGCCCGGGGCGAGCCGGTTCCCGGTGCTCACCTGCTTTCTGACCACCACGAGCGCTCGCGTCGCGGAGCTGGGGGTGGTGGACTACCTCACCAAGCCCATCACCCGGGACCAGCTCCACCGGGCCCTCAAGCGAGCTGGCCTGTCCGGGAAAAGGTTGCGCCGGGTGCTGGTCGTCGAGGACGACGCCGACATGGTGCGGCTGCTGGCGAAGATGGTCGAGTCGCTGTCGAGCAGGTCGCAGGTGTATCGCGCCGGGAACGGCCGGGAAGGGCTTGCGCAGGCCCGGGACAGGCGCCCGGACGTGATCCTGCTGGACCTCTTGATGCCCGAGATGGATGGCTACGACATGCTCCACGAGCTGAAGGCCGACCCTGGGCTCCGGGACGTCCCGGTGGTGATCGTCACCGCGCGGGGCTACCAGGAGGGGCAGGTGCTGGGGACGAGCCTGGGCATCAGCCGGCCCGGTGGGCTCTCGGTGGCCGAGGTTATGCGCCTCGTGCGGGGCTCCCTGGACCATCTTCTGGCTCCACCGGGCCTCGACATCGCTCCAGCGCTGCCAGCAGGGCCTGGCGTGTAACCGGCTTGGGGATGAAGTCCACCACCCCGAGCGAGAGCGCGAGCAGCTTGTCGGGCAGGACCGAGCAGACGACGACGGGGATACTCCGGACGCTCGGGTCGGCCTTGAGGCTCTCGAGGATCTCCCAGCCATCCTGGGAGGGCAAGAGAAGGTCAAGGACCACGACGTCGGGGCGCACCTCGCGCAACTGTCGGAGAGCCTCGGCGCCGGTCCGGACCGGCGTGAGGGCGTACCCGGTCCCGGCCAGGTAGCGCTGGAATAGGCGCGGGACATCGGGGTTGTCGTCGACGACCAGGACGTTCACCCGCTGGGAACCAGGGAGCACCAGGTGGAAGCACAGGGTGTCATCGTCCAGGGCCTCGGCGGTCAGGGCTGCCCCCTCGGCCTCGGCGAGCCGCTGCGCCGCTTCGACGGCCTCGACGACGGCGGCCATCTCGCCCGAGCCCGGCCGGATCCGGCCGGCGCCCCGCCGCCGCACGGTGATCCCCAGATCCACCGCCCGGGCGGCGCTGGTGGCGCCGATGCTCACCTTCCCCTGCCGCGCCAGGCCGAGGGCGCAGCTCAGCAGGCTCAGGAGGATCTGCCGGAGCACCACCCGCTGCACCGCCACCAGCGGGAGCTCCTCGTCGACGGCAAGCTCGACCGCGGCGCTCTGCGCGCCGGCCAGACCAGCCGTCGTCCTGAGAATGCCTTCCAACACCTCCCGCACCGACGTTGGCTCCCTGGCGGACTCGTGGGCCACCCGGGCAACCTCGTCTTCCAGCGAGGAGCCGCCGCGCCGGACCGTCTCCACCGTCCCCTCCCCCAGCCGCGGGGGAGGGGCGCCTACGGGGCCGGCCGGCTGGTCGATCGAGCGGCGATGCCGCTCCCACAGCACCGCCGCCACGGCGTCGAGGGCCTGCTGGTGCACCCGGCGGCTCTGGCGGGGGCCCAGTCCCAGCTCCCGGGCGATGCAATCAACTTCCACGCCGTCGACGTACCGCAGGCGGATGGAGCGATAGCGGCGCCAGCCAGGAGAGCGGGGTAGAGTGGGCTCCGGGGGGCGCAACTCCTCGATCGCGCCGAGGAGCGTCCGACGCAGCGCCTCGGGCGAGGCCGGCTGGTCCGTAGGCGCCAGCAGTCTGGCCAGCGGGTGGCTCCGAAGGTAGGGCCGGTCGTCCAGCCGCGCGAAGGCTTCCCTGACGTGTTGAGCGAAGGTGATCCAGTCGGTCATACCCCGATTCTCGCCCACTGACCGGCGCCGGTTACTCGGGACTCGTGAAGGCTTCGACCACCGCCACCGCGTTCGCGGTGGGAGTCTCCGGTTGCAGCGCCTTCGCCGGCGCCAGGATGTACCCGCCGCCGCGCGCCATCTCGGAGCGGAGGCGCTGCGTCTCGTTCCTGATCTCCTCGGGCGTGCCGAAGGGGATCGTGCTCTGGCTACCCAGGCCGCCCCAGAACGTGATCTTGTCGCCGTACTTCCGCTTCAGCTCGTAGGGATTCATCCCCGTGGCCTCCGGCTGTACGCTCTCCAGCACGTCGAGGCCGATGTCGACGATGTCGGGCATGATCTCGGCGATGGAGCCGCAGCAGTGGGTCACCGCGATCTTGCCCCGGGCGTGGACGGCCTCGTAGACCCGGGCCCAGCGGGGCTTGAGGAACCTGCGCCAGCGCTCGGGGCCAAGCATCACGCCCTTCTGGTGGCCCCAATCGTCGCCAAACATGATCGCGTCGGTCGGCAGGTCCGCGACGTACCCGACGAGGGCCACGTACAGCTCCACCAGCCGGTCCACCAGCTCTGCGAAGAAGTCGGGTTCGGCCACCACGTCCATCAGCGCGTTTTCGAAGCCGCGCAGCGTCCAGCACTTCTCCCAGATACCCCAGCCGACGCTGGCGATCAGGAAGCTGTCCCGGTTCTGCTCGCAGATACGCCGCGCCTCGGCCATCTTTTCAGGACGGATGAACCGTTCGGGCCGGGGGAACGCGAAGCCGTCGAAAGAGGGAGCGGACAGTGGGGGAGTCTCGAGGTGATATGGGCGCTGGTCCAGCCGCCAGATGCCTCCGAAGACATCACGAGAGTACCGCTCGTCGATGGGCTCCCACATCATCAGGTCCACCACCGGTATGCGGATGACGTAGGGTATCAGCCGCTGGCGCCACTCCGGACCGCCGTAGTACGCATCCAGCCGCTGCCCGACGCTCTCCTCGTAGCCGAGCGTGAACGGCACCGGACGGGTCTCGTGGTGATCAATCTGCTCCAGAACGATGTCGCGAAGCATGCTCGTCCCTCTCCCACGTGTTACTCCTCCAGCCGCACCGCTGCGCTGGTCATTCCGAGCAGCAGCGAGGAATCCCGGCCGTGGCCCTGGTGCACCGTGGCGGGGATTCCTCGCCCCTGCGGGGCTCGGAATGAAGTAGGTCTCGGAAAGTTCACCTGCGTCCCGGGAAGGTCCAGGAAGGGCGGAGCCCGTCCTGGCGGGGTTTGGGGTGTCCCCAAAACCATCGTAAGCTTCCTGATACCTACCGTGTCT
>JACPQP010000479.1 GCA_016190465.1 Chloroflexota bacterium | reverse complement strand
TCCCGTGGTCGTCGGCTTCGAGGCGCACCTGGCTGAGACCGGCCGACTGCTGAGATCGGGCGGCCTGTGGGCGTCTCCCCGTTTCTACCTGCCGCGACTGCTCGTCAACAATGGCCTGATCGCTCGCTGCGCGTGGCGACGCGCCAAGCAGTACGTCGTGAGTAGCCAGCACCAGGCCGCCGAGCTTCGCCGGCTGGGTTTTCCGGAGACGCGCATCTCCGTGCTCCCCAATGTCGTCGACACCGGCAAGCTGGAGCGCCTCGATCGGCGCGAGGCCCGCCGTCGGCTCGGTCTTCCCGACGATGTTCAGCTCATCGCCTACGTTGGGCACTACCACCACGTCAAGGGCGTCGAGGTGCTGGTGGAGGCATTCGCCGACCTGGCGCGCCGTCGTGATAGCTGCTCGCTGGTGCTGGCCTGGAGTGGCCTTGGCGACCCACGGCCGATCGAGCGTGCCATCCAGGGGGCCGGCGTCGCGGACCGGGTGATTCGAGCTGGGCGGATTCCCATCGGAGCCTTCCTCTCCGCGGTAGACGTGCTGGCGCTTCCGTATCGCTCCACGATGGGGCAGCACGCGTATCCCGGACTCATCCTGGAGGCGATGGCCATCGGCGTCCCCCTGGTGACGAGCGATCTGCCTCTCCTGAGAGACCTGCTGACGCACGAGCGGACCGGCCTGCTCGTGCCGCCTGGCGATACCCAGGCCCTGGCGCAGGGCGTCGACCAACTGCTCGAGGATCGGGCGCTGGCAGGGCAGATGGCGGCGGCGCAACGACAGCTTCTGGCGGGACGACTGAACCCGAAGGAGGTGGCGAAGCGGTATGTGCGCGTCTATCGACAGGCGCTGGCAGGACAAGCGACGGTTCTACGCCCAACGGAAGGTTAGCCAGAACTACGACGAGCTGCGCTTCGGTGGACCGAGTGGGGAATGGGTCAACCGTCGGGAGCTCAGCCTGATCCAGACGTTGTTGCCGCCCACCGGGCAGGGGGCGAAAGTGCTGGATCTCGGCTGCGGGACTGGCCGCCTGAGCCTGCACTTGCGGGAACTGGGATACGACGCCGTCGCCGTGGACAGCTCGGCCGAGATGCTGGCGGCGGCGCGGGCCAAGCCGGGCGGCAAGCAGATCGCCTGGCTGCAAGGTGACGCCGGTGCGCTACCGCTCGCGGCGAGAGCCTTCGACGCGGTGGTCGCCCTCCGGATGGCGTTCCATTTCCCGGACCTTCGACTCCTCCTGGGCGCGGCCATCGGCGTCGTCAAGTCGGGCGGCCGCATTCTGTTTGACACCTACAACTGGAGTCCGCGCGCCTGGGCGCCGCTGGGTCAGGGGACCTGGGGCGCTCGGATCTACGTCCACCATCCGGATCAGGTGCAACGGGAAGCCCGCGGGCTCGGCCTGGATGTGGTGGAGACCCGGGCCTGTTTCCTCTTCTCGCCGTACGTGTACCGCCTGTTGCCGCTGCCCATCGTGCAGGGGCTCTATCGCCTGGAAGCCATCGTGCCCGCTGGTCTGCGGGCACGCACGTTCTGGCACCTCCAAGTGGGGGACCCCACGAAGGGTCCAGTTGGACCCTTCGTGGCCCTGGCCGCCGATCCTGAGCTGGATCCGGCGCGGAGAGGGGGGAGGGTGCGGGGAAGGGGGGACCTGGCTCTCGCATCCCCCGCTCCGACTGGGCCCTAGACCATGTCCAACCTCGACCCGCTCATCGAGGAGACGCTTGCCGCCAGCATCGCCATGGCCGTCCTCGCGGGCCTGGTTGCGCTCCTGTACTGGCTGATGACGGGCCTGTCCCCCTGGCCAATCGTCATTCTGGGAGAGATGGCCGGCTTTGGCTTCGGCATCGCCGTGCTCGCCCTGACGGCGCCGCGGCTGAGCCGGAACGCCCTCACCCCAACCATCTCCCAGAGGGAGGGCTGACAGGGGTAGGTATGGTGGTGAGCAGCGACGAAGACTCGCGGGCCGGGGGGTTGGACCCCGAAAGGCACGAAGCGTTTGGACCATGAAAGGCGCGAAATGAACGCGAAAGGCGCGAAAGGGCGACCGGGCGACGCGGGGCTTACCACCAAGACACGAAGCACACAAAGAGGCTGGCGACAGGGCCATCTCTTCTCCTCTCAGCCAGGGAGAGGAGGTGACTGGGCCAGCCGCGCCCGGCCTCTGGAACACCATCGCGCTGAACAGGTCGACGACGATCTTGCCCTGGCGGGTGGCGCGGCGCATCACCTGGCGCGATATCTGAGGGATGGAGTTGCCCCAGTAGTCGGCCGGGTGGGGTCCCGAGCGACCGCGCCGACCAGCCGGAGGCTATCCAGCGTGACGTCGGTGCAGGAGTTCCGATGGCGCGGGTCGAGGTCGACGAAGGACTCCGGGCGGTCGGGCATGGTCACAAAAAGTGGTCAGGACGTCTCGAACTGAAGCACCCGCAGCCGCGCCGGATCCACCCGGCTGCTGAGGTCGAGCAGCTCGACGCCGATCACCTTTCCCTCAGCGTTGAAGTCAAGGATGACCCCGGGTTCCACCTCCTCGGACTCGACGACCGGCGACTCGTCGAGCCGGAAGTAGAGAGCATCACTCTCCTTGTCCACCTTGAGTCTCATGGCTATCTCCTCAGGCGACGGTCGAAGAAAACCGTGACAACACGTCGCGGGGTCTTGCGCGGATCTACCACGACCCGCAAGAACCGTGCGCCGTGTTCCCACACGGCCTTGATGTAGTGGATGTTCCCATCTAATGTTATGGTCATAGACCGTTCAATGCCAGGCGATACGGGGGCGAAGTCCCCTCGTTGTAGTTGTACACCTGGATCCCGTAGGACGTTGCCTGCTCGGGGGCCAGCGTGGCGATCGCGATGAGGCGGCCCTGATCGTCCGGCGTGGCCGGGACATGGCCGACGAGCTCGGAGCCACGATAGACGTTGAACCCGATCGAGTCGGTTGCCAGGTTGGAGAGCCGCGGCAGGCTCAGCACGAGACTGGTCGTCCGGGAACCACCCGGGTGCTCCAGAGTGAAGAAGGCGAAGTTCCCGGCTCGCCGGCCGGCGATGGTCCCGGTGTAGCTGCTGGTGGCGCTCGTCAGCGGGAGGGCGCGCCCGGGGTCCTCGTTTCCGGCCGCCTCCCGTGAGGTCGCCAGGATGCCGGTCACCGAGGCAGAGAAGGCGACCAGATAGTTCGGCGCGTAGTTGTAGATCTGAAGCCCCAGCACGTCGGCTGACCGCCCCCGGTAGGTCAGGTAGTGGACCACCGTGGTATCGGTCCGCTGCACCTCGGCGCTGGTCGCAACCAGTGTTCCGTCCCGATAGAGGTTCGCCCCCAGCGCCGCGTCGGACAGGGCGTAACGCGGCGTGAAGGAGATCGTCACGGCGAGCGGGACATCGCCGCCGGAGTAGTCGAGCTGGAAGAACCGGAAAGCTCCGGCCGAGCTACCGGTCAGCGAGCCGGCGATCAGCGGCGCGGCAGCCCGAACGGTCGGCGCGGTGCTCGGCTGCTCGCTGCCGCGCGTGTCGGCGGCGGCCGACGGGGCGAGTCCAGCCACCTCGAGCCCGAACTCCAGCGGTCCGCCATCGGTGTAGTTGAAGACCTGGACGAGGATCCGCCCCGCGACCTGCTGGGTGAACGGGAGACGCGCGGTCGTCGAATCGCGGTTGCCGTCGAGCGGCATGCCGCTTCCCAGATGTCCCGCCGTGCCGTAGAGGTTGAAGCCGATCGCCGTGCCGACCGAGCCGTAGCTCCGGTTGACGTTCAGGGTCACGACCACCGGCCTCTCTCCGCCGGGATAGCTGAACCAGAAGTACTGAAAGGCTCCGGCTCGATTGCCGGTCAGGCTGCCGCCCCCGCTCGGTCGCTCGGCGGTGAGTTCGGCGGCCGTCTCCGGCGAATCGTTGGCCGCTAAGGCGATGGGGAGGGACGTGATGACGAGCAGGCACGAGACGATCAGCGCCAGAGCCCGGACGCCCAGCCGTGCGCCCGGAAACGCGTACAGGGTATCTGGTTGCCTCATCGACCATCCTCCAGCAAGCAAGTGAGTACAGGGTCACCGATGCGGCCATTGTACCGGGTGCGCCCGGTGGCTGGCAAGCGGAACACTGCCCGTCGCCGCGGCGCCGCGCCGCAGCGAGCCTGTGGCCGCGCGCTGTGATACACTGCTATAATTGGGCGGGGTTCTTGGGTGGAGATCGCTGGACTCATCTGGCTGCGCGATGTCGTCGAGAAGCTGATCCGGAAGCACCACGTGAGACCGGTGGAGGTCGAGGAGGTTCTGGGCAATGCCCCGCGATTTCGTCGAATCGCCCGAGGAAACGTCGCAGGAGAGAACCTCTACGTGGCGATGGGACGATCCGACGCCGGTCGGTAGCTCGCAGTCTTCTTCGTGTTCAAGCAAAGTCACGATATCATCGTGATCACCGCCCGCGATAAGTAGGTATCGGAAAGTTCACCTGCGTCTCGGGAAGGTCCAGGAAGGGGGGAGCCCGTCCTGGCGGGGTTTGGGGTGTCCCCAAAACCATCAAAAACTTCCTGATACCTACCTAGACGGCGATCACCTCAAGCCCGGCCCGTCTGAGAGCGGCCAGCACCTCCGGATCGGCGCCCGCATCGGTGATGAGCGTGTGGACCTGATCGATGGTGCCGATCCGGGAGAAGGCCACGCGATTCAGCTTGGTGTGGTCGGCGACGACGATCACTCGCCGGGCGGCCCGGATCATGGCCCGGTTGGTGAGGGCCTCGGTCTCGTCGAACGTGGTCAGCCCGTGTTCGGGGGTGAAGCCATTGACGCCGATGAACGCCTTGTCCACGTAGATCTCCCGAAGGGTGTGCTCGGCCAGCGGGCCGACCAGCTCCAGGGAGTTGGCCCGGAGCCGGCCGCCGGTCGAGATGAGGGTGATGCCAGGTCGTTTGGCCAGCTCGAGGACGACGTTGACCGCGTTGGTGACGACCGTGACGTTGGTGTGGTGCCGGATGCTCCGAGCGACCTGCGCGGTGGTGGTCCCGCCGTTCAGGGCGATCGTGTGGCCGCTCTCGATGAGCGCCGCGGCGGCGAGCCCGATGCGGCGCTTCTCCTCGATGTTGAGGGTCGACTTCTCGCGGACGGACAGCTCCAGCGCGCCGGCGGTGTCGACGACCACCGCGCCGCCGTGCGTGCGTCGCAGCAACCCCTCCTGCTCGAGGAGCTCCAGGTCGCGCCGGATGGTCGCCTCGGAGACCTGGAGATCCTCGCTGAGCGCGCTCACGGTGACGCCACCGTTCCGCAGCAGTTCGTTGAGCAGGCGGTCTCTTCTCGTGGCCCCGAGCATGACGACGACTCCCAACCGGTTGATCTGCGCCACACTATAGCGCACTGTTCGAGCAGCGTCAATACCCGTGAGTGAGCGAGGTTGCGCGGTGATCGGCCCTGGTGGTCTGCGGCCACGCAGTCGAGTAGTGGCCGTCGACGAATTGGGCCTGGCTCGCACCTGTCCACTCCTCGAAACGATGACAGCGATTGCCCCGCCCAAGACTGTCGGAACACGCCCCTGGCAGCGAGCAGTGACGTTGAGCAAGCGGGTGACCTAACCGCCGGCCGGAGCTCACTCCCTGCCCCCTCCCCGACGCGGGGAGCCATCCCCTTCCCGTGTCGGGGAGGGGGGAAGGGGGGAGAGGTCACCCCATCGTCCCCGGATGACCCGAAGTGAGCGCAAAGGCTCCCCCTCGCCTGCGGAAGCAACCGCATCCGATCGATAGACCGGCCACGGAGGCGCATAATCGCACATACCAGCCTATTGACATTGCGCGAATGTTGCCCTATACTGCACGGCGTGTCAGGCACGGTGACCGTGGGCTTCCCGGTTGGTTCGGGTTGCGACAGCACCGCGCAGGCCCAGGTCTCATCATTCGCGTGGGAGGCTGAAGTTGACGAGCGATGCGGCACCAGGAGCAAAGATGCTCCGCGAGATCTATGCGCAGCCCGCGGCCTGGCGAAGCGTGACCGCGGCTGTGCCCGACCTCGACGTGATCGGGCCTGTGTTCGACCCGCCGCCCGACGAGGTGGTGTTCACGGGCTGTGGCTCGTCGTACTACCTGGCGCAGGCCGCCGCGCCCGTCTTCCAGCGGGTCTGTCGGATCCGGTCGACCGCGGTGCCCTGCTCGGAGATCATCCTCTTCCCCGAGCTTGCGCTCCCCGAGGGACGGCGGGTGGTGCTCGTCACGATCTCCCGTTCGGGTGAGACATCCGAAGCAGTGGCGGCCGCGCAGACCGGCTCGGAGCGTCGCCTGACCACGCTCGGCATCGTCTGCGATCCCACCAGCAGCCTGGCCCGCCTGTGTCAGCATACCCTGGCCTTCGCCGAGGCCCAGGAGGAATGCGTGGTGATGACCGGGTCGTTCACGACGATGCTGCTGGGCCTCCAGCGGTGCGCGGGTCTGCTGGCCGGAGATCGGGCCTATCTGTCCGAGCTGGCGATTCTGCCCGAGGTGGCCGGCACCCTGGACTACGCCGCCACGGACGAGGTGGCCGTGGTGGGGCGTGACCCGCGCCATCGGCAGATCGTCTACCTGGGGGCTGGTCCGGCCTTTGGCCTGGCCGAGGAGGCTGCGCTGAAGGTCAAGGAGGCGTCGCTCACCTCCTCCATCGCCTATCATCCGCTGGAGTTCCGCCACGGCCCCATCTCCGTCGTGGACGAGCAGACGCTGGTCGTCCTGCTAGCCAGCCACACGGCCCGCGCGGATGAGACGGCGTTGATTCGCGAGGTCCGCGCCGCGGGCGCCCGGGTGCTGGCGATCGCCGAGCGCGGGGAAGGGGTTTGCGCGGACCACGTCGTGGAGCTCCGGTCGGGCCTGGGCGAGTACGCCCGGCAGGTGCTGTACCTGCCCCCGGCTCACCTGCTGGCCTACCACCGCGCCATCGCCAAAGGGCTCGATCCGGATGCGCCGCAGAACCTGAGCAAGGTGGTGATGCTGGACTGGAGGTAGGTCTTAGGGGACACCCCCAAGCTTCCGCCCTGGTGGGACGCAGCCTGACCGAAGGTATCAGGCTGGACCGGGGGTAGGTCTTAGGGGACACCCCCAAGCTTCCGCCCTGGTGGGACGCAGCCTGACCGAAGGTATCAGGCTGGACCGG
>JACPQP010000480.1 GCA_016190465.1 Chloroflexota bacterium | reverse complement strand
CAAACCCCGCCAGTAAGGGCCGAGCCCTTCCTGGACCTTCCCAGGGCGCGGGTGAGCTTTCCACAGCCTGCTGAGGCAGTGGCGACCAGAGGGCGCAGCCAGAGGCCGTCCGATAGCCGTCTGGCGCCGCTGGCCGCTGGTAGCTGATCAGAGGCAGTTGTCCAGGATCCGGCGCATGTTCGCCCCCAGGATCTTCAGCTTGTCGGCTTCGCTCAGGTGCGCGTAGGCCAGCCAACCGAACTGCGGCCGTGGGTCGCGCATCGGGCAATCCGTCCCGAAGATGGACCCGCTCCGCGCCCACCAGCTCCACCAGGAGCTCGATGGCCCCCAGGGGGGACAGGAGTGAGCGTGATCTCGAAGAAGACGTTTGGGAGGTCCCGGGCAAAGCCGGCGTACTCGCGGACCGTCGCGAACGAACCGCAAGTGTGGGCGAGCAGGAACGAGACGTTCGGGTACGTCTGGGCCAGACTTCTGATCTGCCGTCCGAAGTTTGGCCCACTGGTGTGCATCAGGGCGAAGCGGCGATGGGCGTTGGCGTACTCCCACCACGGCCGGTAGCTCGGGTCGTCGTAGGGGATGCCGTTTCGGGGGAAGTACGGCTTGACGCCCCGCAGCCCCGGCTGCGCAGCCACCCAGTCCACCTCGGCGGCCACGTCCTCGACATAGTTGGGATCGATCGTCGCGCAGCCAATCGTGCGGTGGGGATTTCGGCGCACCGCCGTGGCGGTCACCGTGCTTCCCCCATGCGAATCGGCAGTGATGCCCAGCCAGGACGAGATGCAGGTCGTCCGGATCTCCAGCCGATCGTAGAGCTCGAACATCGAGCCAATGTCGCCGCGGGGCATAGAGTAGACCCCAACCTCGGCCCCGCCCTCGTGGACGGGGTGAGCATGGGCGTCGATGACGTCCGCATCCGGGATGAGGTCGGCTACCGGCCGGCCGGCGCGCGCGGCGAGCAGGACCCGGTCTCCCGCCGGGATCGAACAGTGGACCCTGGGCGGGCGCGTGCCAAGAAGCCGGGCGAGGTTCCCTCCGGCGATGAGCACGCGGGCGTGCTCGTCGAGGTCGGCGTAGTCGATGAGCGCCTTCGCCGCGCCAGGGCTCTTGATGGGCGCCTCCGTGCCCAGGAGCAGACGCTCCGGACCGAGCCGGGCGGCCAGCCGCTCGAGGACAAAGTTGGCCTGGAGAGAGGAGAACTCCACGTAGAGGTTCTCGAACGAGTCCAGGAGCGGTAGGAGCAGCCGCTCGTTGTCCCACCAGCAGCCCTGGAGGAGAACGGCCAGACGCGGGTGCCGCTCGCACAGAGCGGCGACCGTGGTGAAGTCGGTCTCGGCGATCTCCAGCAAAAGCGGAATCTGCTCGGCTTCGAGCGCCTGGAGCAGCCTGCCGCAGGTGCGGTCATCCAGCGCGAACCGGTGGGTCTTGGGATAGAGCTTCCCGGCCACGATGTGGTGGATGCGCATCTCCCGGACGAGCTCCGGGGGCGCGGGCATCTCGCCCACATGGTCCGGGAGGAGCGCCCAGTATCCGAAGAGTCGGTCACTCCTGGCCAGCTCCGCGAGGAGCAGGCGGTTCCCGTAGGCCGGGTCGTAGTGACGGGCCAGGCCGTGGCTGATCAGGGCGCCGTGGATGCCGCAATGGGTCATCTCGGCCAGCAGCTCTTCTGTTCGCCACCGTTCGCGGGGATCCTTCTTGCCGCGCGGGCCGACGACGGCATAGCAGTCGAAGTAGAGGGGCGCGGGATCGCCGGACTCCGTGGCGGTGATCTGCTCAGACGGCGACATCCCCCGCCCCTCCGGTGTCTGGCGTCCGCCCCGCGTTCACGGGCAGCTCCATCCGTCGCCCTTCCTCGGCCGAGACGTAGGCGGCGTAGAGGACCTCGACCACGTCCCGCCCAAGCTGCCCGTCGGCCAGTGGCTCATAGCCGTGGGCCACCGCCTCGACGAAGTCCTGCACCTCCTGTCGGTAGCCCAGCAGCCAATCCTCGTCCACGCTCGGATAGCTCCACCCCGCCTTCGTCTCTACCTTCTCGCCAATGTACTCCTCGGCAAACACGCTGCCCTCCGGCGCGTATGTCTGACAGAGGTTGCTATGGGTCAGGTTGCAGCGGATCCGCGCGTTCGACAGCAGGATCTCCAGCCGGTCCTCCATCCCCCCAGGACAATGTCGGAGGCGAAGATGGTGGCGCGGGAGCCATTGTCGAACCTCAGCACTAGAGTGTGTTATGAACCGAATGAGGCGACTCCGGGCAAGGGCAAATGGCAGGCAGCCACCCAACCTGGAGTGACGGTTCGTCGCCGCAGACAGCCCGCAGTCCAGAACACGCTCTAACGATGTGCGGATCATAGCATCCTCTTCCCCCGCGCCCCTCCCTCCTCGCCATTTCCCCGGCGCGGATCTTGCGATACCCCCCCACCATGCCTTCGAGCGTGGTCGAGCGCCTCTCCACCGGGAAAATGAGCTAGGAGGCGAGAGCAAGAGCTGTTGCCGTTGGAGGCCACTGGTTTTTCGGCCACTCCCCTATCGCCACCCGGCCGGTCCCCGAGCTACTCCGTCACTGCGACGCCGAGTGGCCCTTGCCACCGCCACGTCGTTAAAGCGATGACGAAACTCGCCCGGTTGACCGGCTGCATCGCAGACTTCCTTCCCCACCTGACCATCCAGGTCATCTACGGTCGGCCGGACCCCGTGGACGTCGCGCTGGCGCTGGAGGAGGTGAGCTGGCGGCTGCTGCCGTTCGTCGTCTCTGTCAGCGGGGTGGGCGTCCTGCCATCGCGCACCGAGCCGGGGGTGGTGAACGTCCACGCCGAGCTGAGCCGGACACCGGTCCTGCTCGCGCTCTACCGCGCGGTCACGGCCCGGCTGCACCGGCTCGGTCTGAAGACGTATGAGTACGCCGACCGCGAGTGGGTGCCACACGTCACGGCGATCTCCGGCCATTTCGCGCCCCACGAGGTTCAGCGCTTGCAGCACGAGCTGTGGCGACGCCTGGCTGGCTGCGAATTCCTGGTCGACGCGCTCCAATTGAGTGGCCACCGGCCCGATGGTCAGTGGGTGCCCCTGGCTTCGTTCCCGTTGCGAGCCCCGGCATCACTCATCGCTCATCACTTGGCTGATCTCGTCCCGGACCAGCGGATCCTGCTCGGCGTCCAGCGCCGTGGTCAGGGACTGGCGGGCTACGGCGCCTCCCAGCCGGCCCAGGGCCCAGGCCGCGTGCTGGCGCACCAGGGGCTCGGCGTCGGCCAGCGCCCGCGATAGAGCTGGCACCGCCGCCCGGTCGCCCCGGTTGCCCAGGGCGACGCAGACGTTGCGGAGAAGCCCGCGACGCCGGGTGCGCCAGATCGGCGTCGGCCGGAAGCGCCCGGCAAACTCCTCCTCGGTGAGCCGGAGCAACGCCAAAAGGTCCGGACGTGGGCCGATGCCCCGCTCCGAACCGAGCTTGGGGTGGGCACGGGCCTCTGCATTGCGGTTGACCGGGCACACTTCCTGACAGACGTCGCAGCCGAAAACCCAGTCGCCCATCAGCGGACGTAGCGGGCGGGGGATCGGCCCGCGCAGCTCGATCGTCAGGAACGAGATGCAGCGATCGTTGTCCAGAACGCCGGGCGCGACCAGCGCTCCGGTCGGGCACGCGGCGACGCAGCGGGTGCAGCTCCCACAGTGCGTCTGCAGCGGCGCGTCGGGCACAAGCGGGGCGTCGGTGAGCACCTCGGCGAGGAAGATCCACGAGCCGAAGCGACGGGTGAGCACATTGGTGTTGCGACCGTACCACCCCAGCCCGGATCGGACCGCGACGGCCCGGTCGATCATCCGGCCGTGGTCGACGAAGACCCTCGTCGCCGCGCCCGCCCGCACGACGAGGTACGCGGCCACCTCGCCGAGCTTTGCCTCGATCAAGCGGTGGTAGTCTTCGCCCCAGGCATAGCGGGCCACGCGGCCGCGGACGAGTAT
>JACPQP010000053.1 GCA_016190465.1 Chloroflexota bacterium | reverse complement strand
GGTGGTGCTGTCCGATGGACAGCCGCTCGAGCTGAGGGTGTTCGTGGACCGGAGCGTCGTCGAGGTCTTCGCCGACAACCGGCACTACCTGGCCAAGCGCATCTACCCGGCCCGTCGGGACAGCCTGGGCGTGCAGGTGTTTGCTTTGGGTGGAAGCGCGACACTCCGGTCGCTGGATGCCTGGCAGATGGCGGCGATCTGGCCGGTCTAGCGCTCCGTCAGAGCGGGGTTGCGGGTGGACAGGAGGTGGTGGCTGTTGGACGTCATCTGCCTGGGCGAGGCGGTGATCGACCTCATCGCGAGCGAGCCGGTGGTCTCCATAGCCGATGCTTCGTCCTTCGTCCCCGTGGCGGGTGGCTCGCCGGCCAACACCGCCGTGGCCCTGGCTCGACTCGGCCTCCGGACCGGCTTTGTCGGCAAGGTGGGCGACGATCCCTTTGGCCAACACCTGGGTCGGATCCTTGGCCGGAATGGCGTCGACACCTCCCGCCTCCTCTTCGACCGAACTGCCCGAACGGCGTTGGCGTTCGTCGCCCTGGACGAGGTTGGCCATCCGGACTTCGTCTGCTACCGACACCCTTCGGCGGACATGCTGCTCGGCCAGGCGGACCTGGACCCCGGGTATCTCACCAGCGCCCGGGTGCTCCATACTGGCTCGGCGATGCTCGCGGCCGAACCGTGTCGGTCGACTACGGTCGAGGCGATGCGACTCGCTCGGGCAGCCGATCGCCTCGTCAGCCTCGACCCGAACGTTCGTCGGTCTCTCTGGGAGGGTGAGGAGGAACTCCGCCGGGTCGTGCTGCCGCTGCTGGAGCTTGCCGACATCGTCAAGCTCTCGGAGGAGGATCTGGCCGCACTGGTGGGAGAGAGCGAACCATACAGAGGGTCCCTGGAGTTGCTCGCGTGCGGCCCGAAGCTGGTGATTGTCACCCGGGGGCAGGCAGGTTGCTTCTGCCGCAACGCCCGGAATTCGCTTCCCGTGCCGGGCTACCGGGTGCCGGTCGTGGACACCACGGGCGCTGGCGACGCCTTCGCGGCGGGTTTGCTGGCCGGGCTGCTCGCCCTGGACGTGTCCGCGGGGGATCTGCCGGCGCTGGGAGAGGAGATGCTTCATCCGGTCCTCCGACTGGCCAACGCCGTGGGCGCCCTGGCCACCACCGTTCGCGGCGCCATCCCCGCCCTGCCGGATCGCGCGGCCTTGCGGAGCCTCCTGATCGAGCAGGGGCAAGTCGGGGCGCTGGAACTGCTCGACTTCCTGGCGGGTCTGCCCAGGAGAAGATAGCCCTCACCCCCTGCCTGCCGTTCCTGAGCCGGTCCCAATCCTGGGCGAGGGGGTCCGGCCGCTCCCCTTCCCCCAGTATTGGGGGCTCGAGCTCAGGAACGGCGGCTGGGGGATGAGGGCCCGCACCGCCCCAAGTGTCTGCCCCTGAACCCAGCCGGAGCAGAGGGAAGACGATCCCCTTCGCCACAAGTGGGGGAGGAGTCGAGGCAGGGGAATGTCCTGATCGGAGGGAGCTGACGGCGACCGTGGCCTGCCAGTCCAGTAGATCCAGTCGGAACGTGGGCGGATCCGGCAATCCGGCCACTTCGTGAAGAGAGGATCGAGCGTGTCCGAGATGACGTCACCGGAGGCGAGTCCACGAGCGGCAGCGCGTTGGCCACGGGATGGGGCGCGGCGAGTATTGCTGGCGCCCTCGATCATCTGCGCCGACTGGCTCCAGATCGGAGCCGAGATCCGTCTGCTGGAGGAGGGTGGGGCAGATCTCCTCCACTTCGACGTGATCGACGGCCACTTTGCGCCGAATCTGACGCTCGGTCCCGACCTGGTCCGGGCGGCCAGACGGATCTCTGGCCTGCCGTTTGAAGCCCACCTGATGGTCGTCGAGCCCGAGCCGCTCCTGGGGCGGTTTGCCGAAGCGGGCGTGCAGCTCATCACCGTGCACCCGGAAGTCTGCCGGGATGTGGTTCAGGTCATCCGACAGATTCGCCGCCACGGAATGCGTGCGGGCGTCGCGCTCAGTCCCACCACCTCGCCCGCCGTGCTGGATCACATCCTGGACCAGATCGACCTGGTCACCGTGATGACGATCGTCCCCGGGCTGGGGGGACAGCTACTGATACCCCAGATGATTCCAAAGATCGGAGACGTACGACGCCACCTTGGCGCCCACGCGGAACGGGTGCTGATCGCGGTCGATGGCCAGGTCAGCCGGGAGTGCGGGCCAGAGATGGTGCGTCGCGGCGCGCGAGTCTTGATCTGTGGCACGGCCAGCGTCTTCGGGCAGGGGGCCAACGTGCGCGACAGTCTGCGCGCCTTTCGGTGCGATCTCGAGACCAGGCTGGGGGTGGAGAGCGATGAACCTTCAACACGTCACTGACGGGATTCTGAGCGAGATCAGCGCCACGCTGCGACAGGTGGATGAGGCCGAAGTGCGCCGGCTCATCGCGGCGATCCTCGAGGCGCGTCACATCGTCGTGTTCGGGGTTGGCCGGATGGGGCTCGTCTCCCGGGCGTTCGCCATGCGCCTCTGCCACCTGGGGCTGCGTGCCTACGCGCTCGGCGAGTCCACCACTCCCGGCATCGGGCCTCCGGATCTCCTTCTGCTCAACTCGGGGTCGGGGGAGACGCAAACCGTCTACGACGTTGCCCTGATGGGTCAGAAAGCCGGGGCGCGCCTGGCGACGATCACCGCCCGGCCGACCTCGCGAATCGGCAGGCTGGCAGACGTCGTGGTCCGCCTGCCCGGCCCGACCAAAGTCGACGGGGATGGTCCGGCCTCCATCCAGCCGATGACGACGCTCAACGATCAGAGCCTGCTGCTCCTCCTGGATGCCGTAGCCATCCTGCTCATGGAAGCAACTCGCCAGAGCTCGGATGATCTGTGGAGGCGGCACAGCAACCTGGAGTGACTGGCTGCTCCCCCTCACCCTACCCGTGATTCGAGGCCGAACAGTCGCACCGCGTTGCCCGACAGGATGGCGTCGCGATCGGCCGGCGATTTCACCAACTCCTCGATGTCGCGGGTGCCATCGTGGTAGGTACGGACTGGCCCCTTCACACCCGGCACCACACGTCCGATGTCGAAGTAGATCGGGGCGTCAATGCCGAACAGGATCTTCCGGGGCCCGACGACGTCGAGGGCGATGTCGATGGCTTCGCGCGGCACGCCGCACGTCTCCAGGTAGACGTTGGGGTACCGGCGAGCCAGGAGGATGCCAGCAATCGGTCGGCCGGCGTTGACGTGGTAGAGGACCAGGGGCACGTCGTCGAAGCAGGCCACCAGCTCGGCGTAGCGCTCGGCCGAGTAGTCGCCGGTCTCGGCGTGAGTGCAGATCGGCAGTGAGCGCCGTCGGGCGAAGGCGAAGACGGCAGCCAGCGACTCGAAGTCGACGGCGTAGGTGTCCAGCCGGGGGTGTACCTTGATGCCGATCACCCCGCGCTCGGCGGCGCGCTCGGCGTCAGCCTCCCACCCGGGGTCAAAGGGGTTGATCCAGACAAGCGCACCGATGCGGTTGGGGTAGCGCTCGGCCGCGTCGAGGATCTCGTCGGTGCCAAACTGCTGTCCAACGGTGGTGGACGATGCCGACGAGGTGACGGCGAGGGCCACGTTCTCGGCTTCCAGGCAGCGGACGAGCTCCTCCGGCGTGTAGCGAAAGTTGACGTGGCCGGGGAGGCGCCCGATGTGGGCGTGGGCGTCGATGACCAGCGACTCGAATCTCTTCATCCTTGTCCCTCACGCGGGAGCCACGACACTAGCCAGGCGGACGCGTAGCTCAGCCGTGGCCAATCGCTCTGCTTGCTCCTCCGTCGCCACGCCCCGAAAGACCGACCACTCTGCCAGGAGCGGCTGGTGATCGAGGGCGCGTGCACTCTCTTGCCACTCGTGCAAGACGGCAGCGGGGAGTTCCCATCCGATGTTCCCCGCGAGCGCCGCTTCTCCTGCCGACAGGTATTCCTCCAGAAAGTCGGCGACCTCGTCTGGACTGAACACTTGCAGCCAAGCCCATGAGGGTGATGGCCGCCCCTGGCCACGAAGTAACCAGCAGATGCATCCTCGTACATATTCTAAGGTGAGTCCCCATCTCTGGCAAGACTCCGGTCGCCCCGCATGCAGAACGTACGTCGCTCCAGCACCACGCACCCGTCCAGCTCCACCGTGGGGTCCGTGATGATCAGATCCAGGTGCAGGCGGGCGCGCACGGTGCCGCCGGGGAACGCGGCGTTGCTCCCGGTGGAAAGGTGTCCCCAGCCGGAGACGCGCTCCCCCTCGAAGCTCGGGTCGTCGCCGATCAGCGCCGCCCTTGGATTGGTGCCGACACCCCAGGCGGCAAAGTTGTACACGTTGGGGTCGTCCAGCTCCGCCAGCATCCGCCGGAGTTTCTCCGCCTCCGCGCCGCCCTGGATCTCCACCGCTCGGCCGGCTTCGAAGCGAACCGTGATCGGGTTGGCCAGCTTCCCGATGTGCGTCACGCTCCCGTCGACCACCGCGGTTCCCCGCACGCTCTCGGCCACTGGCACGCTCAGGATCAGGCCCGGGGGGAAGAAGTCCAGGTCGCCCCGGTTCCGACAGAGCCCGTCGGCCCGGGTGACCGGATGGGCCAGGTCCATCTCGACGTCAGTGCCGGCCTTGGTCCGCATCCGGACGTGGTGGCTCTCGGCGACCGCCTGCGCTACCCGGTTCGTCAGATCGGCCAGCGCCGGCATGTCCACCGCGAGCGTCCGGAGGAACCCGTCCTCCGAGAGGCCGGGCGCCGAGATCACCCGCGTGCCGGCGGCCTGGGCCTGGATTCGCGCCTGGGAGTGAGAGAGCGAAGCGGTGGTGTAGAGGACCGCCGCATCGACGCGCCGCAGCGCCTCAGCGATGGCCGGTGGCGGCTCGCCGGGGCTCTGCGCCGGCGCCTGGAAGATCGCCAGCATCGCGTCGGCGCCGGCGGCCGCCGCGGCGCCCATCAGCGCCTCCGGCACCGTCATCGGGCGCAGCGTGTCGGTCACGATCAGCACCTGTTCCCCCGGCCGCACCCCCAGGCAGACCTCGATCGCCGTCCGCGCGGCTCGGGCGAACTCCACGCTCCTCATCGAACTCCTCCTCTGAGTCGTCGTCAGTTATCAGTAGCGACCGTGGCCAACGGCCCTCACCCCCGGCCCCTCTCCCCGTGGGAGAGGGGGAAGGAAGTCCCTTCAGGGGCGCCAGGCAGCCATCTGACCGCCACTGACTGACCGCGCACTGCTGATTCCTTCTGGCTACGCACTTACTCCTCTTTACGTAGCGCACATTGTAAACCAGCGACCGCGTCGTCATTCACCACCAGCTTTGAGCCACCGCGTCGCCATTCAGCTTTGAGCCACCCGACGAGGCTGACGTCCGGTAGTGTAGCGTTTGGATCACTCCGAGTCCAGCACCTTGGGTGCCTTCTTTGCGCGATAGCTGGATCCTTCGATCACGATCTGATAGGCGCCGTGAGCACGACGATCGAATGCTGCGTTCCCGAGGATGGGATCGCCGAGGGTTTCACGATGCCTCTCTCCTTGATCGTCTTGCTCGTGCGACGTGGGCTCGCAGTGACGCGATCTGCTCCTCAGTCAAAGGGATCTGCCAGGGCATGTGTTTGGCCAGTTGTTGGCCCTGAAAGCGGCCCGCCAGGAGCCAGTGGTAGATCGTGCCCTTGTACACACCCAGGACGGCGGCTGCACCGTCGACCGAGTAGCTGCCGTCCTCCCAGCGCAGCGGGTTGGTCTGGCCGGCTTTGACTTTGACCCGGATCGTCGGGATCGTCCACTTCTTGCGCAGCAACCAGATCAGCCCGCTCGTGAACGCCTGCCCGTGGGCCGTCCGCAGCCCTTCGGCGTTGAGGGTCGCGGCGATCTCGTCGTCCATCTTCTGGGCGGCGCTCAACTCACGCAGCCGCCCCTGCACCAGATCGAGATCGGCGTGCTCGGCATCGGTCCGAACCCGACGGGTCAGCCAGTGCTCGCTGACGGCTCCCGTCTGCCAGTTCATCTGCAACCACACCTTCCCCCGGGCACGGCCCTGGTCGAGGATCACGCTCTTAACCAAGAGCCGCAGGATCTGCTTGCGGTCGGCCGACGTGGTCGTCGGGGCGTGCCAGAGCTTGGGCAGATCCTCTCCCAGCGCAAGAATCACCTCGCGGTCGCTCGACGTCAGGCTCAGGCGGCTCTGCTGCAGCCACGCCTGGTGCTCCTGCTCGATCTTCTCCCGCTCCCGCAGCTTCTGCTCCCAGAGACCCTCGAGCGTTCGGGCAACCAACCTGTTCTCAGGTTCGACCTGATCGTATTGCCGGCGTGCCCGCTCCGTCTCGTAGGTGGCTCGCTCCCGGCGCAACTGCCACTGCTTGTGCAGCGCCGCGTCCTCCTGCTCGAGTTGCTCCAGCGCCGCCAGGGCAATCGCGATCTTGTCAGGAGCCAGCGCCGCGAGCACGATCTGTTCGACCGCGGCGTCAACCCCGAGCGCTCGGACCTCCTGACAGC
>JACPQP010000451.1 GCA_016190465.1 Chloroflexota bacterium | reverse complement strand
GGGGTGAGGGCGGCGTTCATGTGCCAAACGAGGGGACCAGTGAGCCCCAGGTGAGCGATCAGCCATCCGCCGGCCCATCCGGTCCCCGCCAATCGGACCTCGGGAGACGAGTGCTGACAGCGCTGATCGGGCTACCCCTGATTGTCGCCGTCGTCTACGTCGGTGGCGTGCCACTCCTGCTGCTGCTCGCGGGAGCCGCGGTTGCCGGCACCGCCGAGTTGCTCGAGATGGGCCGCCGGCGTGGCTTTCAGCCAATCTGGCCAATCGCGATCCCGCTGGCGCCGCTCTACGTCCTGCTGGGGGCGGGGACGTCTCTCGAGGTCGTGCGAGCGACCGTGGTGGTGGCGGTGCTCATCCCGCTGGTGGCGCTGCTGGCCCGGGACGGGGATCTGCGCGACGCCGTGGTCGACTGGGCCTGGACGGTGGCCGCGCCGCTGTACGTCGGCTGGCCACTGAGTTACTTCTTCCTGCTCGCGACCACCGAGGGGCGGGTTGGCGTGATGGCGCCCGCCGGGTTCCTGTGGATCGCGGCCACGCTGGCCGTGACGTTCGCGGCCGACAGCGCGGCCTACTTCGTCGGACGTGCGCTGGGCCGCCGGCGGCTGGCGCCGCGCATCAGTCCGGGAAAAACGGTAGAGGGTACGGGCGCCGGGCTGCTCGCTGCCATCGTCGTCGGTGGGCTGGCGGGCTGGCCGCTCGCGCTGCCGATCTGGCAGGCCGCCCTGTTCGGGCTGGGGGTCGGCGTTGCCGCGGTGCTGGGAGATCTAACCGAGTCGCTCCTGAAGCGAGGGACCGGGGTGAAGGACTCCAGCGGGATCCTGCCGGGCCACGGTGGCCTGCTCGATCGGCTTGATAGTCTGCTGTTTGCCGCGGTTGCCGCCTACTATCTGAGGATGGTGTTGACGTAAGGCTATGTCCAGGCCGTCCAGGCGCATTGCTATCCTTGGCAGCACCGGATCGATTGGCCAGCAGGCGCTGGAGGTCGCCCGGGCGTTGCCTGGCGAGCTGCACGTCATCGGACTGGCGGCAGGTCATCAGATCGAGCGGCTGGCCGCCCAGGTCGCCGAGTTTCGACCCCGCTACGTCTCGTGCGCGGCGCTGGTATCCAGCGACCGGTTTGCGCCCGCGCGCGTGCTACCACCCGAGGAGCTGGTGGCTCAAGATGACGTGGATCTCGTCCTCGTCGCCACCGTCGGTGGCGCCGGCATCCGGCCGACGCTTGCCGCGCTGGGGGCCGGCAAGCTCGTTGCGCTTGCCAATAAGGAAGTGCTGGTCGTCGCCGGCGCCGTGGTCACGCGCGTCGCCGAAGAGCACGGCGGGGTGCTGCTGCCGGTCGACAGCGAGCACAGCGCCATCTGGCAGTGTCTGGTCGGCGAGGATCGGCCGGACAGGTGGACCAAGCGCTCATGCCCCCTCGCCCTCTGGGAGAGGGCCAGGGTGAGGGGCATCGTCCTCACGGCATCGGGCGGCGCTTTTCGGGACCGCGATCCGGCCGCGCTCGACGACGTGACACCGGCCGAGGCGCTCAAGCATCCGAACTGGCAGATGGGCCCGAAGGTGACCGTCGACTGCGCCACCCTGATGAACAAGGGCTTCGAGGTGATCGAGGCCCACTGGCTCTTCGGGCTGCCCGACGATCGCATCGACGTCGTCATGCACCGGGAAAGCGTGGTTCACTCGCTGGTCGAGTTCGTCGACGGCTCGGTGAAGGCCCAGCTTGGGCCGCCGGATATGCGCCTGCCGATCCAGTACGCGCTGACGTATCCCCAGAGGCGGCCGGCGGCGTGGCCGCGCCTTGACCTGGTGCACCACGGGCGTCTCACGTTCCAGGCGCTCGACGAGGGACGCTACCCGTGCTTCCAGCTCGCCCGAGAGGCGGCGCGCCAGGGCGGCACCTTTCCAGGCGTGCTGAGTGGTGCCGATGAGGCTGCCGTGGAGCGGTTCATTCGGGGCGAGATTCGCTTCACCGACATTCCGCGGCTCGTCGAGGGCGCGCTGGCGGCCCATCGGGGAATTGCCGTGCCGACGCTCGACGAGCTGCTCGCCGCCGAGCGAGAGGGGCGCGACCGGTGTTCGGCTGGGCAGCCGAGATCGTCCGCCGCTTCGGCATCGCGTTCGCGGTGAGTCCAGCCCGAACACGTCTGGGCATGCGTCTTGCCCAAGGTGCTTGACAGAATCCACAACAGGGGACCGCGCTTGGAACCGCAGATGAACGCAGAGGACACTTCATGACCGCGATAACCTTCATCGTTTTGCTCGGACTGCTCGTGTTCTTTCACGAGCTCGGCCACTTCGTCCTGGCCAAGCGGGCCGGCATTCGGGTCGAGGAGTTCGGATTCGGGTTTCCGCCCCGGCTCGTCGGCATCCGGCGGGGCGAGACGATTTATTCGATCAACGCGATCCCGCTCGGGGGGTTCGTCCGGATGCTGGGGGAAGAGGACCCGGCCGAGCCGCGCAGCTTCGCCCGGGCCAGCCGGTGGTGGCGGGTGGTGATCCTGTTCGCCGGTTCGGGGATGAACCTGTTGCTGGCGACGCTGCTCTTCGCCGGCGCCTACACGTCGGGGTGGCCGACGGTGACGCGGAGTGAGGTGGAGATCGCGCGAGTGGTGTCGGGCTCACCGGCGGAGTCGGGTGGACTGCGGGCGGGCGATCGGATCGTGTCGTTTGCCGGTCAGCCGATCGAGCGAGCCGAGCAGTTGCGACGAGTGACTCAGGCGAACCTGGGACGCGAGGTGCCGGTCGTCATCCAGCGAGGGGACACGCAGTTGACATTGACGGTGCGTCCACGCACGACCTGGCCGGCGGACGAGGCGCCACTTGGCGTGAGCATCCTCGACCGCCCGGTTAAGATCGAGCCGGTGTCGTCCGGGCCCATCACGGCGCTCGTCAATGGGGCCCAACGCACGGTGGAGATCGTCGTGCTCACCTTCTACGCGCCGGTGCTGGTGCTCCGTGGGGTACTCCCCGCCGAGCTGGTTCGGCCGGTCGGCCCGGTCGGCATCTACGCCATCACCAGCGCCGCCGCCACGGAGACGGTTGCCACGGGCTGGTGGTTCCCGATCCTGAACGTAGCGGCCAGTCTCAGCGCCGGCCTGGGCATCGCCAACCTGTTGCCCATTCCGGGGCTGGATGGTGGCCGGCTTCTCTTTGTCGCGCTGGAGGCGATCCGCGGCCGGCGGGTGAGCCCGGAGCGGGAAGGGCTGGTCCACATGATGGGCCTCGCGTTCCTGCTCTCGCTGGTTCTGGCGATCACCTGGCTCGACGTGCGCTATCCCATCGACCTCGACTTCGGACTGCGGTAGGGAGAGATCGGCGTGCGCTTCTCGCGCCTGTTCGGACGCACGTTGCGTCAGGCGCCGGCCGAGGCGGAGACCGCGAACCACAAGCTGCTCCTGCGGGCGGCGCTGATTCGCCAGGTCTCCGCAGGCGTCTACAGCTTCTTGCCCCTCGGCTGGCGAGTGGCTCGCAAGGTCGAGGCGATCATCCGCGACGAGATGGATCGCATCGACGGCCAGGAGATCCTGATGCCGGTGCTCAACCCGGCCGAGCTCTGGCAGGAGAGCGGGCGCTGGTCAACCATCGGCCCGGAGCTGATTCGCCTTCGCGATCGGGCCGATCGCGAGTTCGTCCTGGCGATGACACACGAGGAGATCGTGACCGACCTGGCTCGCCGGGAAGTTCGCTCCTATCGCCAGCTCCCGTTCATGCTGTACCAGATCCAGACGAAGATCCGCGATGAGGCACGACCGCGCGGCGGGCTGGTCCGCCTGCGCGAGTTTCTGATGAAGGACGCCTACAGCTTCCACCCGGACACGGCGGACCTGGATGCATTCTACCCGACGATCTACCAGGCGTACGTCAACGTCTTCCGCCGGTGCGGGGTCGACGTGCGGCCGGTCGAAGCCGACCCCGGCATGATCGGCGGAACGGGCTCGCACGAGTTCGTGTTGCCGACGCCCATCGGCGAAGACACCATCGTCCAATGCACGGGCTGCACCTACGCCGCGAACGTGGAGCAGGCGGTTGCCATCAAGCAGTTGCCGGAGAGCCCGTCGCTGGCAGTGGTGGAGCTTCCGGAGCTGGTCAACACGCCGGGCGCGAAGACCATCGACCAACTGGCCGACTTCTTCGGTCTGCCGTCGTACGCCTTTCTGAAATCGGTGTTCTACCATGGCGACCAGACGCTCGTGGCCGCGGTCATCCGCGGTGACCTCGACGTGAATGAAGCGAAGCTGGTCCGAGCACTGAAGACCACCAACCTCCGGCTCGCCTCCGACGAGGAACTCCGCGCCGCTGGGATCGTCCCCGGCTATGGGTCGCCCGTGGGCGTCGCCAATCTGCTCGTGATCGCCGACGACTCGGTCCCGGGGCGGCCGTTTATCGCTGGCGCGAATCGCCCCGACTTCCACCTGCGCCACGTGTTGCTCTCCCGCGACTTCCGCGCCGACCAGGTAGCCGACATCGCCACCGCTGAAGAGGGGCACCTCTGCGAGCGCTGCGGTGGACGACTGGTCGCCGAGCGTGGGATCGAGCTCGGACACACCTTCAAGCTGGGTACGAAGTACAGCCAGGCGATGGGCGCGACGTTTCTCGGCCCCAACGGCCGGGAGACCGAGATGGTGATGGGCTGCTATGGCATCGGGGTGGACCGACTCCTGGCGGCGATCGTCCAGCAATGCCACGACGACCGCGGGATCACCTGGCCGGTCGCCGTTGCGCCCTTCCACCTGCATCTGGTTGCCCTGAACGTGGAGGACGCGAGCATCACCACTCGCGCCGAAGAGGTGTATCGCCGGCTCGAGGAGGCCGGATGCGAGGTGCTGTTCGACGACCGGGCGGAGACGCCAGGCGTCAAGTTTGCCGATGCGGACCTGATCGGCATCCCTCTGCGGCTCACGGTCAGCCGACGCACGCTCGCCACGGACAGCGTGGAGATCAAACCGCGGACGGCGAAGGAGGCTCGTCTGGTCACGATCGGCGAGTTGCTCGCCGAGATCGGCCGCCAGATGCTGATCGGTGATTCGGGTAGCTAGCAGATGCCGGCTCGCCGGTCGGCGCGGCCAACTGGCTGCTACTCGGCTGGGTTACGATTCGCTCAATGTCCTGCTTGCCGCGATAGTCGGGCGCGCCCGGACCGCCCAGGCCACGGCGATGGCCACGCCGACCAGCGCCACGAGCTGCGCCTCCTGGAGCCCCCAGAACCAGACGGTCTCGGTGCGCAGGAAGGTGAGCGCGAACTTGCCGGCGCTGTACAGCCCGAGGTAGAGCGCAAAGACCTGGCCGTCCGCGGTCAGTCGCCGGCGCAGCCGCCAGAGGACGGCGAAGATGGCCAGATCCCAGAGCTGCTCGTAGAGAAAGACCGGCTGGTAGGCGATGCCGAGTTGTGGGGCCATCGCGTGGGGGTTCAGGTAGGTGATGCCCCAGCTCCCGTCGGTCGGCGGCCCCAGCGCATCGCCGGTTACCAGGCAGCCGAACCGGCCGATGGCCTGGCCCAGCACCAGGCCCGGCGCGATCGCGTCGAACAGCCGCCGGACCGGAAGCCCCAGCGACCGGGCGCCCAGTCCGGCGGCGATCGCCCCGCCGAGGACCGCGCCGAGAATGGCCAGGCCGCCGTTCTGGAAGGCCAGGAGCTGAGCGGGGTTGGCCGCGTAGTCTCCCCAGCGGTCGATCACGTGCAGCAGCCGCGCGCCTACCACTCCGCCGACGACCACCCACACCGCGAGGTCCGCGACCGGCTGGGTCGGGATGCCCTTTCGCCTGGCTTCGCGGAGCGTGAGCCACACCGCCACGGTCACAGCGAGGACGACGGCCAGACCGTACCAGGACAGGGCCACCGGCCCGAGGTGGAACAGCGTCGGATCGATGTCGATGGTAATCATAGCCCATACCGCTCGACGTTCCGGTCGGCGATCGCCTGCAATTCGGCGAGGGTGGCCGCCTGCTTGGGCGATCCAGTAGGAGAGAACAGGTGGCGGAAGCGCCCCTGCGTCTTCAGGTACTCCTCCACCGGCAGACGCTTCGGCAGCTTCCGCACGCCGGTGAGCCTGCCATCCTCCATCTCGAAGAGCGGGTAGAGGCCGGTCCGCACCGCCAGTTGGGCGACTCTGATCGTCAGACGTCCATCGTGCCCCCAGCCCAGCGGACAGGGCACGTGGACCTGGAGATAGCGCGGCCCGCGACACTGCATCGCCTTCTCGACCTTCTTCTGGAGGTCCCGATAGTAGCCCACCGAGGCGGTCGCCACGTAGGCGACGCCGTGGGCCACCGCGATGGCGGGCAGGTCTTTCTTCGGCCGGTCGTTGCCCGTCAATCGGTCGCCGATCGGGGTGGTGGAGGTCCGGGCGCCGGGCGGCGTCAGGCTGCTGCGCTGTACCCCGGTGTTCATGTAGGCTTCATTGTCATAACAGATGTACAGGATGTCGTGGCCGCGCTCGAACATGCCGGAGAGGCATTGCAGGCCGATGTCGGCCGTGCCGCCGTCGCCTCCCTCGGCGATCACCCGTACTTCGGTCCGTCCCTGGGCGCGGAGCGCCGCCTCGACACCCGAAGCCACCGCCGGCGCGTTCTCGAACAGGGAGTGGAGCCACGGCACATTCCAGGACGAGTAGGGATACGAGGAGGAGATCACCTCCAGACAACCGGTGGCGTTGACGACGACGACATCACCACCGGCCGCGCGGGCAGCCAGCCGCGCGGCGTCCAGGGCCAGACGGCAGCCCAACACCTCGCCGCACCCCTGGCAGGCGCGGTGGCCCGGCCCGAGCGAGGGCGGCGCCGGCGACGGGGCGACGGGGGGACGGGGCGACGGGGCGCCCGGGATCGTGTTCGCC
>JACPQP010000495.1 GCA_016190465.1 Chloroflexota bacterium | reverse complement strand
GCCCTCTTCATCATCAGTGTTGCTGCTCGCCTGGTCGGGCTGCACGTCAACACGCTCCGAAAGTACGAGCGGGAGGGGTTCCTCGAGCCAAGTCGGACCGGCGGCCGGCTCCGCCTGTACTCGCCGGAGGACCTGGTGCGCTTGCACCAGATCAAGGTGCTGGTCGACGGCCGCGGCCTGAACCTGGCCGGCGTGCAGCTTGCTCTGGAACTCGCGGATGAGCTCCGAGCAACGCTCGAGTGGATGCGGGCGACATCCCCGGACCCGGCCGCCTGGGAGCGGCTTCAGCGGCAGCTCGCCGCCCTCCTGGAGATGGTCGGCGCGCCGCCGGCCAGCCAGTGCGTTTGACACAGCGTGGAGACGCCCTGCCAGGACGTCTCACCTGACCAAAGGAGTCCCTGACTGATGTCCGACGAACAGCAAACGCCGCCAACCAGGACCGAGGTGCCGGCGCCCGGTGGGACGACTGAGGGCGCCGCGGCCCCCGAGCCGAGCCTGGATGCCGTCCAGGCGGAGCTGGAAGCGATGCGACGCCAGGCCCAGGAGTACCTCTCGCTACTCCAGCGGGTCCAGGCCGACTTCATCAACTACAAGCGCCGCATCGAGCAAGAGCGGGTCGAGCAGCGTCGCGATCTCAAGGCCGAGGTGATCCGCGCGATCCTGCCGGTCGTCGATGACTTCGCGCGCGCGGTCGCCGCCCGACCACTCGATCTGGCAGAAAACGAGTGGGCCGGGGGTGTCGCGCTCGTCCTGCGCAAGCTGTGGACGACGCTGGAGGCGCAGGGGATGGCCCGGATCGATGCGCTGGGGAAGGACTTTGACCCCTGGCTGCACGAGGCGGTTGCCTCGGAGGACGCCGGCCCCGAGCAGAGCGGCAAGGTCATCGCGGTGCTGCGCGACGGCTACGCCCTCGACGGCAAGGTAGTGCGCCCAGCGCAAGTGAAGGTCGGGCGCTGAGTAGCCGTCACAGGCCGAGCACCACGCGGGCCACGGTGAAGTAGATCAACAGGCCGGTGCCATCCACCAGGGTGCTGATGAAGGGCGCCGAGACGACTGCCGGGTCGATCCCCAGCCGACGCAACGCCAGCGGAAGGATGGCCGCGACCGTCGCCGCCCAGAGGACGATGGAGGCCGTGGCAATGGCGACGGCCAGGCCGACGTTGGGACCGACGCCGAGCATCCAGGCGCGGGCGTAGCTGGCCAGCGCCATCAGGCCGCCGACGAGGACGCCCACGCGCGCCTCTTTTCCCAGCACACGCAGCACGTCACCCAACTTGACCTCACCGACCGCCATCGCTCGGATGATCGTCATGACCGTCTGCGAGCCGACGTTCCCGCCGGTGCCGATCAAGAGTGGCACGAAGAAGGTCAGGGCGACGACCTGCTGGAGCTCATCGGCGAAGTAGCGCATGACCGTCGCGGTATACGCGCCGGCGACGAACAGGAGCAGCAGCCAGCCGACGCGCTTCCGGGCGACGTCGACGACGCTCGCGTGAAGGTAGGGCTCCTCCAGCGGCTCGGACCCACCCAGCCGCTCGATGTCCTCGGTCGTCTCCTCCTGGATGACATCGGCGACGTCGTCGGCGGTGATGATGCCAAGCAGCCGGTTTTCGGCGTCCACGACCGGCAGCGCCAGGAAGTTGTGTTCCTGGAAGGTGCGGGCGAGTTCCTCCTGATCGGTGTCGACGGTGACCCGCCGGACGTCCGTGTTCATCACGTTGGCGACGGTCTGGCCGGGCCGGGCAAGGAGGAGGTTGCGCAGCGAGAGCACGCCGAGCAGGTGGTGCTCGTCGTCGACGACGTAGACGTAGTAGATCGTCTCGGCGTCCGCGGCCAGCCGCCGGATCTCGGCAATTGCCTGCTCGACCGTCAGGTGGGGCCGCACGGCGACGTACTCCGGCGTCATCAGGCCGCCGGCCGTGTCGGGTGGATACACCAGCAGGTCGCGGACGTCCTCGGCCTCGGCCGGCGTCATCTCGGTCAGCAGCCCCTCGACCTGCGCCGGTGGAAGCTCGTCGATGACGTCGGTGGCGTCGTCGGGGGCCATCTCTTCCAGGACGTCCGCGGCGACTGGCGGGCTCAGGCGTGTCAGCACCTCCGCCGCGGCGGCCGCATCGAGCTCGGCGACGATCTCGGCCAGCCGCCCACTTCCGATCAATCGGGCGAGCGCCTGGACATCCTCGTCCGGGAGGCGGTAGACCGCTTCGGCGAGCGCGCGCGGATGATGGCTGGCGAGTTCGTCGATGACCGCGACGTTGCGCTCGTCGCTTGCCATCCGCAGGCGCTCGGCGATCTCGCTGGTAGTAGGCTCTTCGAGTTGGGTCTCTTCCATTTCGCCACCAACCCTCACCGGTAGGCGTTCCGCAATCATCCGGGCGATTATACTAGGTACTGGCCCAACCTGCGCGGGGCCTTGGTCCCTCCCGGGGTTGGCAGGAATGGCTGAGGGGTGGAAGAAGATGACAAGCCTGCCCGTGCGCCGACGCCTCGCGGCCCATCGACGTCCGATCGTGACGCTGACGACCGACTTCGGCGATGCCGATGGCTACGTCGCGGCGATGAAAGGGGTGATCCTCTCGATCAACCCTGACACGACGATCGTCGACGTGACCCACGCGATCCGGCCACAGGACGTCGCCTCCGCCGCGTTTCTCCTCGGCTCCGTCGTCGATGCGTTTCCGCCGGACGTCGTGCACGTCGTCATCGTCGATCCGGGCGTCGGTGGGAAGCGCCGAGCGGTCGCCGTTCAGACGGCCCGGACAAGCTTCGTCGGGCCGGACAACGGCGTGCTGAGCTGGGCCCTGGCTATCGAGCATACGACCGAGTGGCCATCCCCCGTCCGAGGGACCCGCCTCCCGCCCGGCATCATCGCCGTCGAATTGACCGAGCGTCGCTTCTGGCGCGCCACGCCCAGCGCCACGTTCCACGGCCGCGATGTCTTCGCTCCGGTCGCCGCCCACCTCGCCCGGGGTGTCCCCCTGCGCGATCTCGGTCGCCCGGTGGAGTCGCTCCAGCTCGCGCCTATCCCCGAGCCGGCCATCCGGGGGCCCGGGGAGCTGCTCGGACACATCGTCCACGTCGACCGCTTCGGCAACCTCATCAGCGACGTTCGCGCGGATCTGCTGCGGCGGCTCGTCCGACCACGAGTCTCGATCGACGGACAAGACCTCCCGATGGTTACTCATTACGCCGAGGCGACGGGTCTGGCTGCGCTGATCGGGAGCGCGGAGCTCCTGGAGATCGCCCTGCCAAACGGTAGCGCCGCCGCTGCGCTCGGCCGCGGTGTCGGCGCGCACATCCTGGTTCGCCACGACGATGGTTGAGGTACTGCTCGTGCGACATCCGGACTACCGGCGCCATCTGACGGGCGAGCATCCAGAGCGCCCGGCGCGGCTCGCCGCCATCGACGCGGCGCTCGAGCGCGCCCAATTCGATGAGCGGGTGGCGGATCTCGACGCCGCGGCGCTGGTGCCGGCCACGGCCGTCGAAGACATCCTTCGCGTTCATTCCCGGTCTCACCTGAACCGGATCGAGCGGATGGCGGCTCGGGGCGGAGGTTTCCTCGACTCGGACACCGTGGTCTCGCCGGAGTCCTATCGCGTGGCGCTGCTGGCCGCGGGCGGTGCCTGCGCGGCCGTCGACGCGGTCATCGGCGGACACGCCAGGACTGCCTTCGCGCTGGTCCGACCGCCGGGACACCACGCAACGCCCGATCGGGCGATGGGCTTCTGCCTGCTCAACAACCTGGCGATCGCCGTGCGCCGGGCTCAGGCCGTTCATCGCCAGCACCGGGTCGCCATCGTCGACTTCGACGTCCACCACGGCAATGGCACGCAGGCGGTGTTTGAGGAGGATCCGTCAGTTCTTTTCGTCTCACTCCACCAGCACCCGCTCTATCCAGGGTCCGGCCTGGCTCACGAGATCGGGCGCGGCCCGGGCACGGGGCGGACGATCAACGTCCCGCTGTCGGCGGGAACCGGCGATCGGGGCTACGCGCTCGCCTTCGACGAGATCGTCGGCCCGGCGCTTACCGCCTTCGCGCCGGAGCTCATCGGCGTCTCGGCGGGGTTCGATGCGCACTGGGCCGACCCGCTGGCTTTCATGAACGTCACCTGCGCGGGCTTCGCCGGGCTCGTCGCCCGCCTGCGCCGCTGGGCGGCCACCCTCGCCGGGGGACGACTGGTGCTGGTCCTGGAGGGCGGCTACAACCTGGACGCCCTGGCGGGGAGCGTTGTGGCCTGCGTCCAGGCGCTGATCGGGGAGCAGCCCGTCGATCCGCTGGGCCGCCCGCCGGGCACGGACACCGAGCCATCGCTCGATGCGACCCTCGCCGAAGTGCGCCGCCGGCATACGAGTGCTGAGTACTGAGTACTCAGCACTCGGCACTACGTGAAGAGGGCACCGACCGAGCCCCCGCCGTGGATGCGCTGGATGGCCTCGGCGAAGAGTGGTGCGACCGAGAGCTGGACGATCTTCGGGATCCGCTTGTGGTCGGGGAGCGGCAGGGTATCGGTCGTGACGACCTCGACGAAGCGGCTCTCGCTCAGCCGGTCGATCGCCGGTCCCGAGAACAGCCCGTGCGTGCAGGCCGCGTAGATCTCCTGAGTGCCCGCCTCCTCGAGCACCCGCTGCGCATTCAACATCGATCCGCCGGTGTCGATCTCGTCGTCGATGATGATCGCGCGCCGGCGGGCCACGTCGCCGATGACGTTGAGTATCTCGCTCCGCGGGGTGTTGGCGACCCGCCGCTTCTCGATGACGGCCAGCGGCGCGTTGAGCCGCTCGGCGATGTTCCGGGCCTTCTTCGCCACCCCGAGATCCGGGGCGACGACTACCAGATCGTCAAGCCCCTTCTCCAGGAAATACCGGCTCAGGTAGTTCAGGGCGGACAGCTCGTCGACCGGGATGCTGAAGAACCCCTGAATCTGGCCGGCGTGCAGGTCCATGGTCAGCACCCGGTGCGCGCCGGCGACAGTGATCAGGTCGGCCAGCAGACGCGCGGTGATGGGCACCCGGGGCTGGTCCTTCTTGTCGGTCCGGCCATAGGCGAAGTAGGGGATGACGGCGGTGATGCGAGCGGCCGAGGCACGCTTCATCGCGTCGATGATGATCAGCAACTCCAGGATGCTCCGGCTGACCGGCGAGCCGAATGGTTGAATAATGAAGACATCCTGCTCGCGAACCGTCTCGTTGATCTTCACGAAGATGTTTTCGTTGCTGAACTGGAACACCTCGGCCTGCCCCAGCGGGATTCCGGCGTAGTCGCAGATGGCACGGGCCAGGGCCGGATTGGCATTGCCGGTGAAGATGTTCAGTTTACCCAACAAGTTGCCGCTTGCCCTCCCAACGAGTGTTTCGTGCACCAGTCCCATTATACACGGCGGGCGCACTGCTGCTATAATCGGGGCGTGTCCCAGTCGCCGCTTGACCTGCCATTCGATCAGTTTCAGCGCCACGCCGTCGCGCGAGACGTACTGCGACTCGTTCTGGCGGATCGGCTGGCCGACGCGCGGATCCTCGACGTCGGTGGTGGCCCTGGCGCCACTGCCCGGCTTGTCCCCGCGGCGGCCGTTGTCTCGGTTGATCTTCAGGCCACCACCGGCGCTCTCGGCGTGGTGGCCGATGGCGCCGCGTTGCCCTTCGGCGATCGCGCCTTTGACGCGGCCCTCTGCCTCGATACACTCGAACACATCCGGCCGGCCCAACGCACGCGCGCCCTGTCCGAGCTGGCCCGCGTGGCCCGGCTCGTGGTGGTGGCTGGTCCGGGCGCGTCTCCAGAAGTCGTCCGGGCCGAACAGGTGGTGCAGGAACTGGTTCGGGCGTCGCTGGGCGTCGAGCAGCGGCAGTTGCGCGAGCACGCGGATTATGGTCTCCCTGCTCCGTCGGAGATCGAGATGGCGCTCCCCACGCTGGCCGTGCAGTGGCGGTGCTTTCCGTCGGGACGGCTGGACCACTGGGTCCTGTTGATGGCGGCCAAGCACCTGTCGCTGGCCGCTGGCCAGGGGGAGCGCCTTCCGCTGGAGCGGGCCTACAACGCCCGGTGGACGGCGCCCGAGGCGGTGGTGCCGGCCTATCGGACTGTCTTCGTCTTTACGACCGATCCGGCGGTCGAGCTAGGCCGGCTGGATGCGTGGCGACGGGGCGATGGGGTGACGCCCTCACCCGGGCCCTCTCCCACGGGGAGAGGGGACGGGGCGGTTGACGACTGGCTGGCGCCGTTGCTCGACGCGGCGCTGGTCGCCTTCGCCACCGGGCTCGCGCTACGGTCGGGCACCGAGGTTGCCGGTGGCCCGCCACTTGTGGAGTTTGCCGATCGAGCCGAGTATCGTGGCGGTGCCCTGGGAGAGGGCGAACACCTAAGTAGGTCTCGGAAAGTTCACCTGCGTCCCGGGAAGGTCCAGGAAGGGCGGAGCCCGTCCTGGCGGGGTTTGGGGTGTCCCCAAAACCATCAAAAACTTTCTGATACCTACTTACTTGCGGAACTCGGGTGGGGTGGTGGCCGCGTCGCGCCCGCCACCCTACCCCTAAACCCCTTGGGGGGTGGTGAGCCACGCTGCCCAATCGGGTAAACAGGGCAAACAGGACGACCATGAGTG
>JACPQP010000450.1 GCA_016190465.1 Chloroflexota bacterium | reverse complement strand
GGGGGAGCCGCCACCCCCCTCCCCGCGTCGGGGAGGGGGGAAGGGGGGAGAGGTCCGCGCCCTACTGGTTGTAGCACACGGTCGGTGGAGGTGTCAACCGCCGGCAGCAGGGCGTTCAGGCCACGACCGCCAGCTCCGCCCTGACCCGGACGGTCCGGGTCAGGGAGTTGCCCACGGGCGACGTCTGGACAGTCTGCTCCCAGATCTCCCGAAGGGTCGCCTCGTCGGCATCGGCCTGCACGAACAGCTTGGCCCGGATCTCCTCGAATCCGGAGTGGCCGTCGCTGGCCAGCCCAAAGAACGTGAGGACATTGTTTTGCGTCGACTCCAGGGCGACCTCGAGGTTGTAGAGCTCGATCCCGCGCATCGTCGCCGCAAGGATGAAGCCGGTCGCGTAGCACGCGCCCAGGGCGCCGAGCACGTACTCCATCGCGTTCGGCGCCTCGTCCTCGCCCTTCAGGTGCGGCGGCTCGTCGACGACGAAGGCATGGTTCCGCACCATCGCCTTCAGCTTGAAGCCCCCCAGCCAGCGCACCCGCGAGGTCTTCGGGGCGCGCCCCGCCCCCGGCTGGGCGGCCACCAACCGCAGCGCCTCGGCGATCTCCGGGGGCCGAAGCCCGTTCAGCCGATCATTCATCAGGCGTGCTCCTGGCGCAATGCCTGTGCTGCCCGGGCGATCGTCGCGAGCTTGCGGGAGGCGATCTCCGGCGGGTTCATCGGCCGGTCGGCGAACGTGCCGAACCCACAGTCGGGGTTCAGGTAGATCTGGCGCGGGTCGAAGTAGCGCAGCGCCTCGTGGACGCGCTCGGCCACGAACTCCGGCGGCTCGATCGTGTCGGTGCGGGGGTTGACGACGCCGAGGCCAATCTCGCGCTGGCGCGGATAGCGCGCGAAGACCGCCAGGTCGCCGGCCCGCGGCGTGGCGTACTCGAGGACGAACTGGTCGAGCTGCATCGCGTGCAGGTAGTCGATCAGCGGCTGATAGCTCCCCTGGAGCAGCGCGCCCTCCTGGCGGCTCCAGTTGCCGCGACAGATGTGGATGCCCGTTCGCACGCCCTTCACGTCCTTGAGGACCGCGTTCATCAGCCGCACGGCCCAGAGCAGTTCCTGGCCGGGGTTGCCCGACGACGCGGCCATCGAGGCGCACATGAACGTTCGCTCTTTCACCTCGGGTCGAAAGACGACGTTGGTCAGCACCGGCTCGTCGAACTGCACGAAGTCGACTCCCGCGTCGCGCAGGTCGATCAGCTCCTCGCGAAGGATCTGGACGATGTCGACCGCCAGGTCGTCCATCGTCGGGTATGCCCGGTTCGACACTCCCTTCACCCACATCGAGCGCGTCAGCAGGTACGGGCCGGGCAGCGCGATCTTGATGGGTCGGTCGGTGTTGGCGTGCAGGAACCGGTACTCGTCGAGCGCCAGCGGCTGGCGACGGCTCACTCGATCGACCACCGTGGCGTTGTGGATCGCGAAGGCGGGCGCATCCATGCTGCGCAGGATCTGGTCGAACGCGGCGCGGTCCTCCACCAGGTCCATCAGCTCGGCCAGCGACATCAGTTGCACGCCGGCCAGCTTCTCCGCGACGAAGGCGTAGAAGTTCACCCGGCGCTGCTCGCCATCGCTGACGATGTCGACACCGGCCTCCTCCTGGTAGCGCAGCGCCTCCAGCACCGCTCGATCGGCGACGGTGTCGAAGTCGGCGGCGCTGAGGCTGCCGGCGCGCCGCCGCCGAAAGGCGGTCACCAGGTAGTCCGGCCGCGGCCAGCTTCCAACCACGGTCACCGGAAAGAGCGGTAGATCGGTGTGTACCATTGCTTTCCCCCTATCTCTTTTGCCCCGCGTGGTGTAATCGGTTAGGTCGCATTGTGTTCGCCCTCTCTCAGCGCATCCCGGCGGTCCCCGGAGGAAGGAGAGAGGAGGGAGGACGGAGGAGGGTCGCCTCTCGCCTCTCGCTCCTCGCCCCGTCGCCCGGTCGCCCCACCGTCAGTAGCCGGGCGAACCTCCGGGTGGCGCCAGCCGCGGGGCGTCCCAGCTCGCGGCGCGGCTCACCAGCCAGTCGAGTGGCACGTCCAGCAGGTTACGGCGGCTCTTGCTCATCTTCTCGCCATCGCTTCCCAGGAGCACCGGCGTGAACAGGGACATCATCCGGGGTGGCCGGCCCTGGAGGAGCTCGACAGTGCGCTCCAGGAAGTCGATCGCCCGGTGCTCCACGAAGTCGCCGCCGAAGATCCAGGCGTCGGGGTCGGCCGCGCGACACTTCGCGGCGCCCACCAGGTGAGTATAAAGCCAGTAGTCGAACCGGGTAAAGACATCCTCGGTGGCCGCTCCACACTGACGACAGCCAAACGAGACGCGGTCCCCCATCGGATCGTAGCTGGTCATGCCGTCGATCGAGTGGCAGCCGGGGCAGACCGCGCCGGCGAGCTGGGCGCGAGGGCAGTCGACGGGCACGCCGAACGCGCTCGCGGCGCGGCGGCCCAGCTCATCGGGGTGGGTCAGCCCGAAGCGGAGCGTGTCGGCGAACGCCGGGACGGCCCGGTACGACGAGACCCGCCGGATCTCGACCGCTACTTCCGGGTGGCGGTCGGTCAGTGGTCGAAGCTCCATCCCGAGCTGGCGCTCCCAGTGATCGACCAGCGAGGCGCAGCACCCGGCGGGGTCGACCTGGTGCTGGAACGATCGACCCCGCGGGATGAAGTTGACCGGATAACCGGGGGCGTGGACGAGGCCATCGGTGTCCCAGTCGTTGAGCGTGACGAGGTGCCGATACCCGCCCGCGTGGCCAAGACGGCGCAGCTCCTCCGCCAGCAGGATGGGGTACACGACGATCGGGAGCCGGTTGCCGGCGTGCAGGCCGTAGGGGCGGGCGCCGGCGTGGACCACCGCGTCCTCGGGCAGGCTGGCGGCCAGCTCGTGCAGCCCGCTGGCGAAGAAGTGGCGGGTCATTCGGTCAGCCCCCGCCGTCGGCGAATCCGGCGCTCGACCGCGTGGAACACCAGCCCGTCGATGAGCAGCCCGACCGCCGCCAGCGTCACCATCACCATGCCGGCCGTGTTGATCTGATCGAGCTGCCGGGCCACCGCGATCAGCCCGCCCAGCCCCTCCTGTCCGGGACCGGTCCGCGCGGCCAGGACGATCTCCGCGGCCATCAGCGAGCGCCAGCAGAACGCCCAGGAGATCCGCATCCCGGCGACGATGCTGGGGATCGTCGCCGGAAACACCACCCACGTGAACAGCCCGAGTCCGCGCACTCCCAGCGTTCGAGCCACTCGGAGGTAGGCCGGCGGGACTGTCCGAACGCCCGCGCTCGTGCTCACCAGGACCGGGAAGACGCCGCCGGTGATGACGATGAAGATCTTTGCCGACTCGGAGACGCTGGTGAACCAGACGACAGCCAGCGGCACCCAGGCGATGCCCGGGATCGGTTGAAGGAGTCGAACCACCGTGCCGAGCGTCCAGTCGGCCAGGGGAAAGCGGCCGATCAGCATCCCGATGGGGATACCGATGGCCAGGCTCAGCGCATAGGCCATCACCATTCGCCGCAGGCTGATCGACAGACCCGTCGCGAGACCCCCGTTGGCCCACCAGTAGTGGTAGCTCTGGACGATCCCTCGCGGCTCGGGGAAGAGCGTCTGCTCGAAGAGGCGGAGATCGGCGATGATCTGCCAGATGACCAGGAGCACGATCACGCTGGCCGCCGACACCGCGTTCCGGCGCACGTCGCTGGATTCCAGGCGCAGCAGCCGGGCGACAGATCTCACCACACGGGGCGATGGGGCGTCCGGGGTCGACGCCGTGTCGCCCTTTCGCGTGTCGGCTAGGAGCCCCACGGGACGTTTCCCCGCTCGGCGAGTCGCACCTGCTCGGCCAGTTGGGCCAGGATGCGCTCTCGAAGCTCGTTGAGGTCTCGACTCGTCCGTTTGCGCGGGCGGGGGAGGTCGATTCGGATGTGGTCGAGCATGCGGGCCGGCCGCGCCGAGAGCACGGTGACGGTGTCGGCTAGGAACAGGGCCTCGTCGACGCTGTGGGTGACGAAGATCATCGTCTTTGGCTCTCGCCCGAGCGCGGTCAGCAGGTCCTCCTGCATAAGGTTGCGCGTTTGGGCGTCGAGGGCCGCAAAGGGCTCGTCCATCAGCAGCGCCCGGGGCTCCATCGTCAGCGCCCGGGCGATGGCGACTCGCTGCTGCATGCCGCCCGAAAGCTCGTGGGGGTAGGCCCGGGCGAAACCGTTCAGGCCGACTCGTGCCAGCTCACGGTCGACCCGTCGCCGGCGCTCGTCGGCGGGCAGCCGCAGCGAGCGAAGCCCGAACTCGATGTTCTCGCGGGCGGTGAGCCACGGGAAGAGCGTGTATGCCTGGAACACGAGCACGCGGTCCGGCCCCGGCCCGGCCACCGGTGCGTCGCCAAAGAGGACTTCCCCGGTCGTCGGTCGCTCCAGGCCAGCGACCAGGTTGAGGATCGTCGACTTCCCACATCCACTGGGCCCGACGATGCAGGCGAGCTCGCCTTCGGCAATCGTCAGGCTCAGGCTGGCCAGCGCCTGCACGTCGTGATGGTCGGCCCGGCCGTCGAAATGGTAGACCTTGGAGACGTTGCGCAGCTCGGTCCTCACGGCTTCGCCAGTGGGAGCCCCTTTGCCCCGAGGACCTCGTTGAGCGGTCCCAGATCGAACAGCTCGTCGGCGGATGGGATGGCGCTGATCCGGTCGGGGTAGACCTCGCGGGTGAGGCGGGCGAACTCGATCACCGCCGCGACGCTCGGGTCATAGGTGCTCCTGCCGCGATCCAGGCCAGACGCGATCGTCTCTTTCGGTAGCGCGGCCCCCTGCATCTCCAGGATCTGGTCGTAGATCACCTGGATGGCCTCGTCGCGATGGGTCACCACGAACTGATTGGCGTCCACGTGCGCCGCCAGAAAGCGCTTGAGCACGTCGCCGTGCTTCGACAGCATCTCAGTGCTGGCGACCATCACGCTGCTGGGGTAGTTCCCCTGGCGCCAGACGGCGTCCCAGTCCACGAGCACCCGCGACGGGACCGCTGGGTCGAGCAGGATGCGCGAGGCCCACGGCTCGAACGTGATCACCGCGTCCACGCTGCCCTCGCGGAGCTTGGTGAGCATGTCTGCCGGGGCGGAGGTGACGACCCGCACGCGGCCCGGACCCGCCTCCGCGCTGGCCTGGAGCCCAGCCGGCGGCAGGATCGCCGCCCGGAGCACGATGTCCTGGAAGTTGGCGACGCCCGGCACGGCGATGGTCTTGCCGTCCAGGTCCTTGAGGCTAGCGATCTGGCGATCCGATCGGATCACCAGCACGGTCCCGCCGACGTTGGTGCCGGCGACGATCTTGAAGTTCGGTTTCTGGATGTAGGAGAGCAGCGCGGGGACCGAGCCGGTATAGGCGATGTCGACCTCGCCGTTGCGGAAGGCGGCCATGATCTGTCCGCCATCCGGGTAGGCTCGTCGCTCGATGGTGACGCCCGGGAGCTGCTGAGCGAAGTAACCCTTCCCGACGCCGACGAAGATCTGCGGCTGCGTGACACTGTAGAGGTGGGCGACCACGATCGTCGTCTTGCTCGGCGCCGGCGACCGGCAACCGGCCAGCGCGACGAGCACCACAACGAGCGCGGCGAGCATCGCCCAGCGATGGGGCGACGGGGCGAGGGTTTCGTGATCCAAACCGTCCTCCCACTCACCAGCCGAACCGGGGCTCGGCCACGTACTCCCACGGCTGCCCGGCCCGGTACAGGCGGGCAACCTCCCGCGCCTTCGCCGCGTACTCGGCGGCGAGCGCGAATCCCCGGCCCCCGGGGACGAAGCCTGCCGCGATGACGCCCACCATCAGCGCCTCGCCGATCTCCTCATCCGACACCCCGGCTTCGATGGCCGGTATGACATGCACGAGGCAGGCCGGCGAGGCGTAGGCGACGGCGATGGCCAGGAAGATCAGCTCCTTGGTCGCCCGCGTCAGCGCGCCGTCGCGCTTGCCCACCTCGTAGAAGTCGGCGAAGCGCTGACCGCATTCGGGCCGCCACGTGTTGATCCGGCGGAACATGCGCGGCACGAACAGCATGCGCTGACGCATGTAGGCGTCGGCCCCGGCGGCGCGATCGCTCATTCCCAATCGCTCATTCCCGATCGCTCACTGCCGCTGATCGAGCGCTCAGTCCCGCACGCTTACAGGCGGAACTCGGCCGGCTGGACGTACTCCCAGGGCTCGCCCGCCCGGTACTTCTTGGCGATCTCGAGCACCTTCGCCGCGTACTGGAAGGCATAGGGGATCCCCGGGCCACCCGGCACGAACCCGCCGGCCAGGGTTCCCACCGCGACGGCCTCGAAGATCTCCTCATCGGTGGCGCCAGCCTCGATGGCCGGCACGATGTGGATCAAGCAGGCGGGCGAGCGATAGGCGACGCCGATGGAGGTGAACATCAGCTCCTTCACCTTCCGGGGCAGCGCCCCGTCGGCCCAGATCGTCTCGTAGAAGTCCGCGAACCGCTCGCCCGCCTCGGGCGCCACGCTGTTGATGATCTGGAACATCCGTGGGGTAAAGAGCATCTTCTCTTTCATGTACTGGTTGGCTGCCTGGGTGCGTTCGGGTGTCGCCATGACTGTACCTCCCTCTCTCTGCTGTGCTTACTGATTGCCTCGACATAGACCCATTGCACGCTCGGCCGGACGTCACGGCTCGAGCGGTTTTCGCGCCAGGTAAGTGTACACGATCCACCCGCTCATCAGCACGGCGGTGATGAGCGGCAGGGCATGCTCCGGGGTCAGGTTGAGCAACAGGTAGACGACCGCGATAACCCAGATGCCGTAAGAGAACCACCGCATCCAGGCCGGCGGTCGCCCCGTCCCCACCTGAAGCCCGTCACCCCAATCATCGCCCGCCGCCCTGTCGGACGGCGTCGCCGGCGCTCGGTCAATCATCGTCCATCACCCGGTACTTCGCCTCCTCGGAGAACTGGCCGGTGCGCCATCCCCAGATGAGGAACCCGGCCCAGGTCAGGATGATTCCCGAGACGACCACGATCACGATGAACGATCCTGGCCAGTACATCTCGCTCCCCTCCGCAAGGTCACCCTACCTACTTCAACGTCAACAGGTAGTCGACCAGGGCTTCCAGCTCGTCGTCGGGCAGATGGGCATAGGACGGCATCGTCGAGCCCGGCCGAACCTGGCTCGGGCTTCGGAGATGGACGAGCTGCCACGCCCGGTTCCCTCCCGCCGCGCGCGAGGCCACGTGCGAGAGGTCGGGCCCCTGCCGCTCGGTCCCCCAGAAGACCGGCTGCTGCCGAGCGTAGTCCCCCGGCGCCGACTCCGGCCCGATGTCTCCCGGCCGATCGATGGTTCCCCGTCCCACCTCCGGCGCCCGCACCTGCTGGGTGTGGCAGTACCAGCACCCCTCACGCTGGAAGATCGCCCGCCCGCGCAACTCGGCCGAGGTGTAGTTCGCCGCCAGCGCCGACGGCTGCTCGCCCTCCAGCCCGGGGAGCCAGACGGTAGCCACGAGGCCCAGCGCCAGCATCAGCAACGACAGGGCGGCCAGCCTTGACGGCCCCCATTCAGGAACGTGTGGCGGCATCAGGCCACCCCCGCCGATGGAGTGGCCGGAGCCATCGTCAGTCGAGGCGCTCGCGCCGTGAGCGCCACGTTCACCACGAACGCGAGGACCCCGACGCCCACCACTCCGCCGGCGACCAGCCGGAGGAGGAAGTATGGCTTCAGCAGTTGGACCGACTCGATGAACCGCGCCCCGCTCTGCCACGAGACCGCCTGCATCCAGCCGCCGACCCACAGGCTGACCATGAAGACCAGGATGCCGACGAACACCAGCCAGAAGTGCCACGAGGCGAGCCGCTGGCTGGCGATCTCCCGACCCAGCAGCCGTGGGAGCAACGCGTAGCTGAGCGCGAAGCCGAAGAAGCTGTAGTCGGCGACGAACGCCAGGTGCGAGTGCCCAATGACCCAGTTGGTGAAGTGGATGAAGGCGCTGAACGTCCGGATCGACTGGGAGATGCCCTGGAGACACGTGAACGCGTAGAAGAGGCAGCCGGCCACCAGGAAGCGCAGTGCGATGTCCTGGCGAAGCCGCCCCCAGCTTCCCTCCATCGTCTTCACGACGTTGATCAAGAAGGCCGTGTTGGGCACCGCCGTGAGGATGCTGAAGGCGACCGACAGGATCTCCAGCCACTCCGGTCCCGGCCCGTAGAGGAGGTGATGCTGCCCGGTCCAGACGCTGGTGAAGCCCCAGATGGCGAGGCGGTGACTGAACAGCGGCCGACCGGCGAGCTTCGGCAGCAGATACAGCGCCAGGCCCAGGCCCCCGGTGGTGAACCAGACGTTGAAGATGTTATGGACGTAGAAATAGCTCATGATGGCGTCGGTCATGCCGACGTAGGCCCCCGACGGGTCCCAGACCTTGTTGCCGATGGCGTAGACGAGCGCCCCGATCAGCGAGGCGGCCATGAAGTTCCAGAGGGACACGTACAGCTTCGGGTGCCGCCGCCGCCGGACGGTGCCCCAGATGTTCACCGCCAGAGTGGCGTAGCCGACCACCAGGAGGAGGTCGATCCCCCACCCCATCTCGGAATACTCCCGTCCCTGGGTGATGCCGAGCGGCAGGCTGATCGTCGCGGCCAGCATCGCCAGGTTCCACACGACGAGCGTCACTCTCGCCAGGCGCTCGCTGTACAGGGGAGACCCGGTGAGCCGCGTGGTGATGAACAGCATCGAGCCGACGTAGACCATCGACAACCAGCCGAAGAGGAGGACGTTCACGTGCATCGGGCGCAGTCGACCGAAGCCGAGCGGACCGCGTAACCCCAGGGGGATCAACTCCTGCGCCGCCGGAGCGTAAAGCAGCACGGCGAGGGCAAGCCCGGCCAGGCCTGGCAGCAGCAGCCAGAACGCAGCGCTGTAGAGGAAATAGCGGGCCGCGCCATCGGGCTCCTCGCCCATCAGCGCCTCCCGCGCCGCCACGATGAAGGGTCGACGCGCGCCCAACGCCTCGGGTGATGCCTGGGCACCTAGAGCCAACAGTCCTCCACGACCTGACCCCCTGGCCCCGTTCTTCCTTCAGTCGCCTTGGCCTGGCGCGGGAAGGGGGAATAGCGGGGGGACAGCCCACGCGGGGGCCACAGAGAGTCACTCGGTGAACCGATTCCCAACTTTGTTTATCGACTTCATCATATGCGTTGGCGGGCAGCTTGTCAATAGCCTTGGTCGCGCCTTTCGCTCGTTTCGTGTCCTCCGCGGTCCAAACCCCACATCCCACGGGCCCGCAATGTCAGGAAAAGCAGTCGCCCACCCCGGAGCCTTCCACCAGGCACCGGACCGCGAGTCTTCGGTGCTGCCCACCACCATACCTACCCCAGTGAGCGGCGAAGAGGGAGGAAGGTTGACACCCTTCCGCGGCAAGAGTACGCTACCGCCGTCGAGGGAGGCAGCGGGGTGTTGTTCATAGGGTGCCAGCGGTGAGCTACGCCACCGCCCGCCGTCGCGGCGCCAACGGGGAGATCAACAAGCTTTACCACGAGGACCGGCCGGTCCACGAGTGGTATCGGTTCGTGCTCTCGTTCCCGCCTCACCTGGTCCGCGACTACCTGAAGCGGTTTGGCATCAGCAGCGGGCAGTGGGTGCTGGATCCCTTCTGTGGCACCGGCACCGTGCTGGTGGAGTGCAAGAAGCTCGGCCTCCCCAGCGTGGGGATAGAAGCCAACCCGATGGCCCATCTTGCCAGCCGGGTGAAGGTGGACTGGAGCCCTGATCCGGATGGGCTGATTGGACACGCACGTGAGGTTGCCGAAAGCGCGGTGCGGGATCTTGCCTCAGAGGGAGTCGAAGACGATCCACTGTTCTCCACCGACTCTGACGGACACGCTCCGCTGAGGGCGCTGCCCCCAGAGAGCGCCAGGCTGCTACTGACCGACTCGATCAGTCCGCTCCCCCTGCACAAGACCCTGGTCCTGCTCGACCACCGGCGCGATGCGCCGACGAGCGATATCACCGTCACGAGTTGCTGGCGCTTGCCAAGGCTCTGGTCTACTCCATCGGCAACCTGGAGTTTGGCCCCGAAGTCGGAGTGGGTCCGGCCAAGCCTGATGCGCCGGTAGTGCCCCCCTGGATCAAGGGGGTCCGAGCAATGGCCGACGATCTGCGCCAGGTGCAGAGAAGATCGATGGTCCCAGCGATCGTTCATCTGGCGGACTCTCGACAGATCCTCCGCGTGCTCGAGCCCGGCTCGGTGGATGCGGTGATCACTTCCCCCCCATACCCGAACGAGAAGGACTACACGCGCACCACGCGTCTCGAGTCCGTCCTGCTGGGATTCGTTCGCGATCAGACCGAGCTCCGGGCGCTGAAGCGCGGGCTGGTGCGCTCGAATACGCGCGGCGTCTACAGGGATGACGACGACGACCAGTGGGTGGTGG
>JACPQP010000469.1 GCA_016190465.1 Chloroflexota bacterium | reverse complement strand
CGTGGCGGAAGCGCTGAAGTTCGCGAGGGGCTTCCACGTGGCCAATCCGGGACTACAGGTGCACCTCTTGCTCAACCGCGACGCGCCGTACGAGCTGGCCAGCGCGTGCGACTGGATCCGCAGCTACACGCCCATCGACACCGCGGCCCTCCTTGATCCGGCCGCCGGGCAGGCGACGCTGGCGGCGCTCCCGCGGGAGTGGGACTACCTGGTGACCAACGACTGGATCCTCGCTGAAGTGCAGGGGAAGACCAACCTGCGCTCACCAGTAGCCGGCATGGCGGCCTTCCACGTGACAGCGGCCGAGTACTTCCGCGCGCGGCGCGGCCGAGTGACGGTAGACTATCCCGTCGCGGAGTGGTTGGGCCAACTTCCCGGACTCGGCTACGCCGTGGACGCGCACGTGCGGCTGCGGCTGCCGGACGAGGCGGTGGCCTTCACTGAGAGCTACGCGCACGCGGGGCCGAAGATCTGCGTACTGCTGGGTGGGTCGTCAGGACCCGCGGCGTACCCGTCCGCCCGGAGCTGGATGCGCATCCTGCGGGCACTGGCGCGGGCGCTGCCGGACGCGCGGCTCTACTTAAGCGGCGTGCGGCGCTCCGCCGGCGGCCGCACCCACACGCGGGCGTACACCGACGTCGAGGTGGAGACAGTGCTCACAAGCGTTCCGAACCTGGCAGACTGCTATGACCTCGGGCTGTGGCGACAGTTGGCGCTGGTCGAGCAGTGCGACGTCTTCCTCTCGCCGCACACCGGCTTCGGCTTCATCGCGCAGTGTGTCGGCACGCCCTGGCTGGTGATCTCCGGCGGCCACTACTGTGAGGGGAACTTCCACAACGGCGTGCCGTGGTACTCCGTCCTGCCAGACAACCCGGCGTACCCGTACCTGGGATCACTGAAGTTCAACGTGTACGGGCGGCGCAAGATCCCGTGCATGCGGCCGGAGAAGCTGGAGAAGAAGATACCCGAGATCGTCGAGGGCGCGCGGCTGCTGCTCGATCCCTCCTTTACGTACGAGGCTTCCATCCAGCGGCACCACGAAAACTGGGCGAGGGCGAACGTGAGACAGGACGTGATCCCGCACGGCCCCAGATACTGACCGCCAACGCTCCACCTGTAACGTCTAACCTCCTGCGTCCATGGGCCGGCGCCGCGATCCGCGGGTGCGTCGCGGCGCCGGCCCAGCTGATCAGGGCAATCCGTGAATTGTGCCCAACGTGATCGTTACCGCTCAGCACACGCCGCGTACGCGCTCTTGGGACCACCACGCAACTGTCATCAGTCCACCCCAGTACGGTCGGGTACGTCCAGGTTTTCGCTCAGTGGCGCGCCTGACGGTCGGGAGCCGTGTAGAATGACAAGCTCACGAGGCCCGTGGGTCCAGCATGCAGGTGACATTCGGGCATGGCGCTCGCCATCTGGCCGGCCGCGGCCTCAGTGCTGCAGAAGTGCAGGCAGCCATAGCCGAGGCCATCCGGTCGAGCGTGCAGGGAGCACACCTGTCACTAGGGGCGGCCTTCTGGGGGCGCGTTACAGTTAAGGGGCAGGTGATTGAGTACCGTGCTTACGTCCTCGACGTATCGCACGTCAACGTCGGGACCTATTATCCGGTAGAGCCGTAAGAATGCAGCGCGCACTCTCTGCAGATCAAACGTCGGCCCTTCGTCGCGGCCGTGAGCTGGCGCCGAGAGAGAGAGCACTCATCGACTTTCTACTGACGCCGTCGTTCCCAGGGAGAGACGAACTTCGGCAGCAGTCGAGATTGGCGAGGGTGATCCACGAATCCACGGAAGGTGGCCCTCTCATCGAGTTGGTGGTCGATCGGTCTGCGGTAAAGCGGGCACCGGTGAAGCGTCGGGTGCCGGTGGAGGCCGAGGGTCGGGATGTGGATGGCAAGCCGCTGCACGTCCTGCTTCACGTCGTTGATGGATTCGTGTCGGAACTTGAGCTGTACCGTGAGGACTCTCAGCCTGTTCAGCGTTTCCCCAGACCTGAGGACCTGTCGATCATCTGCCTTGACTTGGATTAGTGTCGCTCTCTTCGTCTTCGGCGGCGGCGCGGACTTCGGCGTGCTCGCGGTTTTCCAGCCGCAGCCGACCGTAGGTACACCGGCTACCTGGGAGCTCAACCTCGCCGGCATGGACCCGCGGCTATGGCCAGCGGTCTGAGTCACAAGATGGGTGTCTGCTCTCAAAAGGAACCGTTATCGCCGATCACTCACGGAGGCCCGCATAGAGAGGAATACCAATGAGCGCGACGACCGAACGCCTGAAAGACACAGATCCCCAGCCGCCGCGTGAGGTGGGTGAACGGGTGCGCTGGCGCACTGTGGGCCGGGGCCGCGGCGTGCCACAGCCTCCCCCGCTCGTGTCAGTCGAGGTGGACTTCGACCGGGAACAGTCGGACTGGCTGACCGCCGAGACCGACCGCACCGGACTCGACTACGTCGCCCTAATCAAGAAGCTCGTCGACGACGCGCGCGCCCGCGGCGCCGCCTAGCCGCGCGGGGGACCCGCGACGGCTACCTGCCTGCGATGGACCGAAGGAGCGAAACCCTGGCGCGGTTACGACCGGCCATCGAGCGAGCACGCACCTTTTCCGGCTGGGACCTGAGCGCGGTCAGAGTGCGGCCGCTGGGGCCGGGACCGCCCTGGGATTACGACGCGCTCGCCCGCGAGCAGGTGCGCCGCGCCCATGCCGTACTCGATATGGGCACCGGCGGCGGCGAGCGCCTCGCACAAATCGTGGGCGGGCTGGACCTGCTGGACACGCGGGTCGTCCAGCAGGGGAACATCGCCGGCGATTGGAGACGTCGGCGTCCATGACCGACCAATGAAGAGGAAGGACAACCGGCTGCCGGACGTGCTCACAGCGCCACCGCAGGCGACGCCTGAATGGCTGACCGAGGTGCTCCACACCGCCGGTGCGCTCGGTCGTGGCCGCGTTGCCGAGGTCCGCTGCGTCGCCACCGAGAGCGCTTCGACCTGGGCGCTCCACCACTTGGAGTTGCGCTACTCGCCCGACGCTTCGGGTACATGGGCTGCTTCGGTCCCTCCTCCCGTGCGAGCTGGTGCCCCACCGGCGCGCCTGCTGCTCAAGATCTCGCACAACGCGCCGCTCGCGCCGGGTGTGGCGCCACACCACGGGCTGAGCACGGGCAAGGAGGTGTGGTTCTACCGCCAGGGCAATTGCATCTAAATCTACTTGAGTGGGAGGGGTGGAGGGGGGATACTTGGGCACGCGCTGTTGCGACGGCGCACGAGGAGGAGGCGCATGGCCCAGCCCCCGGGAGGCACGATTGGCGACCACTTTGCAGCGTTGGACGATCCGCGCGTGGAGCGCACCCGCCGACACGCGTTGCTCGACCGCCTCACGATCGCGCGGTGTGGCGTGCTCTGTGGGGCGGAGTCCTGGGTGGAGGTCGCGCCGTTCGGGAATGCGAAACGGGACTGGTTCCGTGGCTTCCTGGCGCTGCCCAACGGCATCCCCTCGCACGACACCTTCGGGCGGGTCTTCGCGCGCCTGAACCCGGAGCCATTCCAGGCCTGTTTCGTGGCCTGGGTGCGCGACGTCGTGGCCGCCACCGCTGGCCAGGTGACAGACGGGCAAGTGGTGGCGATTGACGGCAAGACGCGGCGCCGCTCCCACGACCGCACCGCGGGGACGGCCGCGATCCACATGGTCAGCGCCTGGGCGTCCGCCAACCGGTTGGTGCTGGGGCAGGTCAAGGTGGATGCGAAGTCGAACGAGATCACGGCCATTCCGGCACTGCTCGCCCTGCTGGTGGTGCG
>JACPQP010000445.1 GCA_016190465.1 Chloroflexota bacterium | reverse complement strand
CTACGCTCAACTCCACGACCGTCTCCTCGTTGCTGATAGTGTCCAGAACGAGGATACGGCCGTCCGATTCCCTTGTCACTCGGCCAAAACCTACCGACGATTTCTACACGCACCCCCGCGGTGGCGCGGGCTTGCAGCCGGGCCTCGGGTGTGAGAAAATGGGCGCGGGCCTCTGGCGCACCCGTCGGAGGGTACTGAAAGAAATGAGGGTACTGCAAGAAATCCGCGAGTTCATCCGGTTTCTCGAGAAGAAGGGGGAGCTTCGTCGCATCACCATCCCCGTCGACTGTGAGCTGGAGATCACGGAGGTCTGCGACCGGATCGTCACGCGCCAGGGGCCCGCGCTGCTCTTCGAGAACGTCGTCGGCTACGACGTGCCGGTCCTGATCAACCTGTTCGGCTCGGCTCGCCGAATGGCGTGGGCGCTCGGCCTCGACGATCTCGATCAGCTCGGTCAGAAGCTGGGCAAGCTCCTGGCGCTGGCCCAGGGGCCACTCCCCGGCGGCCTGCTCGAGAAGCTGAAGACGCTCCGCGAGCTGGCCCACCTCGCCGGCGCTGCTCCCCGGGTGGTCGGCAGTGGCCCCTGCCAGGAGGTCGTCCTGACGGATGGGTTCAGCCTGGAGCGCCTGCCGATCCTCAAGTGCTGGCCAGTGGACGCGGGGCGCTACATCACGCTCCCCCTCGTCATCACCCGCGATCCCGCCACCGGGCAGCGGAACGTCGGGTGCTATCGCCTCCAGGTCTTCGATGGCCAGACGACCGGTATGCACTGGCACCGCCACAAAGGGGGCGCCAGCCACTACCGCGAGGGGGAGCTTCGGCAGCAGCGGCTGGAGGTGGCCGTGGCGCTCGGGGCCGATCCCGCCACCATCTATGCGGGCACCGCCCCGTTCCCACCAAACGTCGACGAGCTGCTGGTGGCCGGCATCCTCCGGGGCGAGCCGGTCGAGCTGGTCAAGTGCAAGACCGTCGACCTCGAGGTGCCCGCATATGCCGAGATCGTCCTCGAAGGCTACGTCGATCCTCAGGAGCGGCGAGTCGAGGGCCCCTTTGGCGATCACACCGGCTACTACTCACTGGCCGATGAGTACCCCGTGCTTCACTTGACAGCGATCACGCACCGACGCAACCCGATCTACCCGACCATCGTCGTCGGGAGGCCGCCGCAGGAAGACTACTACCTCGGCAAGGCGACCGAGCGGCTATTCCTGCCGCTGATCCAGACCGTGCTTCCGGAGGTCGTCGACGTCAATATGCCCGCCGAGGGGGTGTTCCACAACCTGGTCATCGTCTCGATCCGGAAGCAACACCCGGGCCTCGCGCAGAAGGTGATGTTCGGGCTGTGGGGCATGGGCCAGATGATGTTCGCCAAGAACATCGTCGTCGTCGACCACGACGTCGACGTCCAGAACCTGTCGGAGGTAGCGTTCCGGGCGACGAACAACGTCGATCCCCGTCGCGACGTACTCATCGTCGATGGCCCACTCGACGCCCTCGACCACGCCAGCCCGCTGCCCTTCTTCGGCAGCAAGATGGGCGTCGACGCGACGCGGAAGGGGCCGCTGGACGGCCACCCGCGCGAGTGGCCCGCGGACATCGTGATGAGTCCGGACATCGTGGCGCTCGTCGACCGGAAGTGGAAGAGCTATGGGATTGACTCGCCCTGACCCCCGACACCCAACCTCCGACCCCCAGGCCCCTGCCCGGACGGGTGGAAGAGCGATGGGATTGGTTGGCGGCACGGGACAGGAGAGGGTGGCCACACCAGCGGGACGTTCGGTAGGCGTCACGCTCGCCGAGCTACTCGAGGCGGTAAAGTTCGAGCACAGCGTCTTCGCCCTGCCATTCGCCTACCTGGGCATGGTGCTCGCCGCTCGCGGCTTGCCGGCGCCGTGGCAGGTGGTCTGGATCACGGTGGCGATGGTGGCGGCGCGAACCCTGGCGATGGCCACGAACCGGCTGATCGATCGGGAGCTCGACGCACGCAACCCGCGCACTCGATCGCGCGCGCTTCCGGCCGGGCGCCTCTCGGTCCGGGCGGTGGTGGCGCTCGCGCTTGGCTCGGCGGCCGTGTTCTTCGGCGCCGCCGCTCTGCTCAATCCGCTCTGCCTGGCCCTCTCGCCCCTGGCGGCGGTCATCGTCGTCGGCTACGCGTACACCAAGCGCTTCACCTGGCTCAGCCACTTCATCCTGGGCATCGCAGACGGTATCGCCCCGATGGGCGGCTGGCTCGCCGTGACTGGCTCGTTCGCCGCCTCTCCGCCCGCGGGGCCGTTCCTGCTGGCTCTGGCCGTGGCGACCTGGATCGCCGGCTTCGATCTGATCTATTCCTGTCAGGACGTCGAGTTCGATCGTCGCGAGGGGCTGCACGCCATCCCCGCCCGGTTCGGCATCGCCGCTGCCCTGCGCGTCTCCGTCTGGGTGCACGTGCTGACCGCGGCGCTGCTGCTGGCGCTTGGTCTGCTGATGCCGCTCGGCTGGCCGTTCTATGCGGGCTGGCTTGCCGCGGTCGGACTCCTGGTCTACGAGCACCGACTCGTTCGGCCGGATGATCTCTCGAGAGTAGACGTCGCGTTCTTCAACGTGAACGGCTACATCGCGATCATCGTCTTCGTCGCGACGTTTGTCGCGACAATGGTAGCGATCTAGCGATGGTCGAGTCAGCCAATCCGCCCCCCTCCCATTCCCTGCTGTCCGGCTACGGGAATGCCCCTCCCTACGTGGTGGCCGTGTCCGGCGCGAGCGGTGCCATCCTGGCTCGCGAGACGATCGATTGGCTGCGGGGGCACGGCTATCCCGTGTACGTCACGGCAAGCCGTGCCGCCCGGGAGGTCTGGCGTGACGAGCTGGGTGAGCCGCTGGAGGCCGCGCTGTACCGCTGGCAGGCCGACCCGCGGCTCCGCTACTTCGAGCCGGACAACCTGCGCGCCCCAATGGCCAGTGGCTCGTTTCCTACCCGGGGGATGATCGTCATCCCGTGCAGCATGGCGACCGTCGCGGCGATCGCTCACGGCAGCTCCTCGAACCTCCTTCAGCGCGCCGCCGATTGCCACCTGAAGGAGGGGCGCCGGCTCGTCCTGGCGCCGCGGGAGACACCTCTCTCCGCGATCCATCTGGAGAACCTGCTCCGGCTCGCCAACCTGGGCGTGCGGATCGTGCCGCCGGTGCCGGCGTTCTACACCCACCCGCGCTCCCTGGCGGATCTGATACAGCAGATGGTTGGACGAGCGCTCGTCGCCCTGGGCGTGCCCGACGCGCTCGACGCACGCTACGTGTACACGAGTCCAGGCGAAAGTCCAGGGGAGGGATCAGACGAATGACCGATCTCCCCGGAGACACGAAGGCCCGTTCCGTCGGGGCCATGTTCGCCCGAATCGTGCCACGCTACGACCTGATGAATGCCCTGATGACGTTCGGTCAGGACCACGGCTGGCGCCGCGACACCGTGCGCCTGGCCGCGCTGCCCGCGGCCGGGCGGGCGCTCGACATCGCGACCGGCACCGGGGAGATCGCGCTGGAGTTCATCCGGCGCGCCCGGCCGGGGCTCGTCGTGGGCGTCGACTTCTGTGCGCCGATGCTGGCCGTGGCGCGTCAGAAGGCCAAGTTGCTGGATCGCCCATCCGTCCTCGCGTTCGTGTTGGGCGATGCGCTCCATCTCCCGTTCCCCGGCGATTCCTTCGACGCGGTGACCGTCGGCTTCGGGCTGCGGAACGTCGCCGACCTCGCGGCGGCGCTCGCCGAGCTGGGACGGGTGATCCGGCCGGGCGGGCGATTCGTCTCACTCGAGCTGACGCGCCCCGCCAGTCCACTGGTCGCTCTCCTGTTCGGCCTGTACTTCCACCAGACCGTCCCGGTCCTCGGCAGACTGATCACCGGTGACCCGGCGGCATACCGGTACCTGCCAGACTCCCTCACCCACTTCCCGCGGGCGGACGAGCTGGCCGAGCTGATCCGGCAGGCCGGCTTCCGTCGCGTGGAGGTCCACCTCCGGGCCTTCGGGACCATCGCGCTCCACGTCGCGGTGAAGTAGCCGCCCCCCGTCATGGCTGGCATGAGTTTTGCAAGTGACGGGTAAACGAGCGAGAGTTTCTCTGGGACTCTTGTAACCATTTTCTTGTAAGGGGCAACTGTGGCTGCTACGCGACGTGCTTTCCTCCGCGCGGGAATCGGTGTCGCCGGTGTCCTGATCGCCGCCTGCGCGCCGGTCCCCACTTCGACGCCGGTCCCCCCCTCACAACCGGGGACTGCTCCCACCACGATGCCGCCCAAGCCGGCTGGCCGGTCGGACGTCATCAAGGTCGTTAGCTCCCTCCCGCGGACGGGGGGCTCGAAGGGGCAGAGCGACACCATCGTCAACGCGATCAAGATGGCGATCGACGAGGCCGGCGCCACGGTCGGCAGTTTCATGATCGAGTACGAAGACTGGGACGACGCCAGCGCCGCCACTGGCAAGTGGGACGCCGCGAAGGAAGCGGACAACGCGAACCGGGCGGCGGCCGATCCCGACATCATGGTGTACATTGGCACATTCAACTCCGGCGCGGCGAAGATCTCCATCCCGATCCTCAACAAGGCGAACCTGCTGATGATCAGCCCGGCCAACACCTACCCTGGCCTGACCAAGGTGGTCGACGGCGCGGTCGAGCAGAGCGAGCCGGCGGTCTACTATCCGTCCGGCATCCGCAACTACTGTCGGGTGGTGCCGAGTGATGAGCTCCAGGGTGGCGCTGCGGCCAACTGGGCGAAGGAGATGGGAGCCCAGACCGTCGGCGTGCTGGACGACACCGAGCTCTACGGCCACGGGATCGCCGTCGTGTTCGCGCAAAAGGCGATGAACCTCGGGATGAAGGTGGTTGGTCCGCAGGGGATCGACCCGAAGGCTCCCGACTACCGGTCGCTGGCGCTCCAGCTCAAGTCCGGGGGTGTCGACCTCGTCTTCTTTGGCGGCATCACGGACAACAACGCAGGCAAGCTCTGGCAGGACCTTCGGTCGGTGCTCGGCCCCAACGTGATGCTGATGGGACCCGATGGCATCTTCGAGGAGAGCTTCACCAAGGCGGCCGGCCCGGCGTCCGAAGGGACCTACATCACCTTCGGGGGTGTGCCGGCCCAGAGGCTGACCGGCCAGGGCGCCGACTGGTACAAGAACTACAAGGACAAGTTCAACACCGAGCCCGAGGCCTACGCGGCCTACGGGTACGAGTCCGCTGCGGTCGTGCTCAAGGCGCTGGCGCAGGCCGGGAAGAAAGACCGGGAGACGATTCGCGCCGCGGCCCTGGCGACCAAGGATTTCCAGGGCGTCCTGGGGACCTGGTCGTTCACGAACACCGGCGACACCACGCTGACCACGATGAGCGGCAACATGGTCAAGGGCGAAAAGTTCGAGTTCGTCAAGCTGCTCGACAGCAAGTAGTGTCACGGGGGCTGTTCAACTCGCGCGGACGGGCCCTTCTCGGGCTCGCCCACGCGCTGACCGGGAAGCCGACGCCGAGGAGGCGTCGGCTTCCCGGTCTTAGGCACATCTTACCTTTCTTACCCTGCTCTTGTGAGCGGTTCACGAAGCTCTTAACCCAACCCGCTATACCAATAACGAGCGATCAGGGCAGCCGGCCACCGTGCCGGGCCGCCAACGGTCGCAAATGGAAAGCGAGTAATGGATTGGAGCTCCCGATGGCTGCTCACGTAACCGCTGGAGCCTGCTCGGCGCGCGGCGGCTGGTTCCTGGCCGCGCTCCTGGCGTGGATGCGGAGCGCACAGTGGGCCTACGCCGAAGGCCCCGGGCGAGACCTTCGCCTGGACCTGCTGCGCGGGCTTTTCGTCCTCATCATGGTCATCGACCACGTCGGCAACGAGAGCTTTCTCACTCCGTTCACGGGATTCAACCAATTCCTGGTCTCGGCGGCCGAAGGGTTCATCTTCATCTCGGGACTGGTCGTGGGGATCGTGTATCGAAAGCGGATCGCCCGGCTCGGCTGGCATGCCGCCGCCGAGGGGCTGCTGCGCCGGGCGGCGCTCCTGGCCGTGGTCGCCATCGGGCTGACGCTCGCCTTCGTCGGGCTGTACACCTTCACCGACGTGCCCCTCTGGAGCAGCCGGGCCAACGGCCTGGGCGTTGAGTCGGCCAGCAAGGCCGTCGTCGGCGCCCTCACGTTCCGCTACAGCTACAACGGCACGGACATCCTCTTCATCTACGCCATCTTGCTGGCCGCGGCGCCGCTGATGCTCTACCTCCTGTCACATGGCCGCTGGACGTGGGTCGCCGCCGGCTCCGTGGCGGTCTGGGGCGTCTACCAGGTCGACCCCGGTCTGCCGTTTCCCTGGCACATCGTCAACAACGACAACTTCCCGATGGCGACCTGGCAACTGCTGTTCGCGCTCGGCTCGCTCGTTGGCTACCATCGCGACTCCCTGGCCCGGCGGACGAAGGTCCTGCGGAGCAGCACTGCTCTACTGGCCGCCGGCGCGAGTGCAGTCGGGCTCATCGCGTTCTACCATCTCTACCCGGTGGACATCGTGGGGATGTTGACTGCCGACCGGATCTCGTACGACCCGGTGGTTCTCCTGTTCCACAAGCCCTTCCTCGGTCCGGGGCGGGTCCTCGGGTTCTTCGTCTTCCTGGGCTTTGGCTACCTGGTGCTGACGCGCTACTGGCGTCCCATCCTCGGGGCGACGGGATGGTTGCTGATGCCGCTGGGCCAGCGGGCGTTGCTGGCCTACAGCGCGCAGCTCTTCATCATCGGGCCGAGCTACGTGCTCGTGCCGCCGATGGAGTACGACGGGTTCGGGTATTACGCCGAGAGCACGCTACGACAGGCTCTGGCGGTCGGGATCGTCTGGCTGGTCGCGATTGGGTGGCCACGGCTTGCCACGTGGGGCAGCGCGCTGCCGCAGCGTCTGTCGCCACTGCTGGCGTTCGAGAGGGCGTTCAGCTACCAGCGGTCGGAGTCGCGGCGCAGATCCCGGTAAGCACCTGCGACCAGCTTGCTGACCGGGCCCATTCCAGCGCTCCCAGCCAGTCGCCAGAGGCAGGGAACGCCGGTGGGGACACGAAGCTCACCGCCAAGGACACAAAGCCCCTTTGTGTCCTTGGTGTCTTGGTGGTGAGCTTCGTACCCGGGTGTCTTGGTGGTGAGCTTCGTCTCCCCGTTTCTGGCTCAGTGCCGGTGGCTCGCCGGATCGTTGCGGGACGGCTCGACGGTCACGGTTGCCATCATGTCCCCCTCGCCCATCGTCGCCGCCGGAGCACCACCGCGCGTGAGCTCCGGCCGGTTCGCGGCGCACGGTGTGCCGAACTTCGGCTGGGCGAACGGCAGGTGCGTGCTGCCTCGGGCGAGGATGTGCAGGTCGTTCGCGGGGGACGCCCGGTCGGGCGATCCCCAACAGGTGAACGCGCGCGCGTTGGCGTAGTGCGAGACGAAGGACCGCCGGTAGCGGTGGGACGACCGGTTTCGGAGCGACCGGTGGATGATGTGCCCGCCGAAGAACGCGACGTCGCCGGGCTCGGCGACGATCGGCACCTCACGAGCGGCGTACTTCCGGGCGATTGGCGTGAGCCCGTTCTGCTCCTCGTCGTTGTGGCTGGCGTTCGTGATGATCGTCAGGTCCGAGATCGAGCCATCGGCGTGGTTTTGCCCCAGACGGTTGACGTCCGGGTAGATTGGCTCGTGCTGCGAGCCAACGCTCATCCACAGGCAGCCGTTCTCCTCGTCGGCCCGGTCGATGGCCAGCCAGGCGCCGATCAGGGTGTCCGGGTGCGTCGGGATGTAATAGGAGTCCTGGTGAAAGCCCTGCCCCTCGCTGCCCGGTGGCTTGAGGAAGAGCATCGTCTGCATCGCCATCACCTCGGGGCCGACGAGCGCCTCGAGGACGTCCAGCAAGCGGGGGTGCAGCAGATAGCGCTCGTGGATCGCGAGGTGGCGGTGGAGCATGTGGATGCGCACCATCCGCCGCTCGATCTCGCTGGCCGTCTGCCCGGGAAGCCTGGTGGTTCCCCCGAGATCACGGTGCTTGCCGGCGAGGAGGTCCTCGGTGTGCAGGCGCAACTCCTCGACGTCCTCGGCCGGGACCAGGTTGCGCACCACGAGGAAGCCCCTCTCGTGAAACGTGACATACTCGTCAACACTGACTCGGTAGCGCGGGTACCGACTGAGCCACTCGTCCCCCACTGGAACATCCACGGTCGTCGTCGCCATGGTCTCCTCCACGAAGTTTTTCCTCCCCACGCGCGCATCGTCGACGGGCGGGGACGCTCTCGCTTACTGGCCATCTTCGTACCCATCTTATCACCCTCCGCGCGGAGAAACCACATTTATCCATGCGGGTGCGATGAGCTGCGGCCCGTGGTGATCGCAGCAGTCGACAGTTGGCAGTCCTCACTCGCTTCGGTCTGGCCGGATCGTCGCCTTGACGCACTTCATCGCGTTCGCATCGGCGATCGCCCGCGCCACGCCCGCCTCGCTGAGCGGATACTCGGCTTGCACCCGATGCCAGGGGTACCGGTCGGCCGCGCGATGGAGGAGATTGATTGCCAGCGGGATGTCGTTGGCGGTGAATGCCCAGCTTCCCACGATCGTCAGGTCCTTGGCGCAGATGCGGTGCCAGTTTGTCTCGATGCTCCCCGCGTCGGTGAACTGGCCCATCTCGACGTAGGTGCCGCCATCCCGCAACATCTCGATCCCCTCGGGCCCGGCCGAGGGGTGGCCACTGCACTCCATCACCACGTCGGCGCCAAAGCCGCCGACCGCCTCGTGCACGGCGGCAACTCGCTCGGCCGGGGTCCGGTACTGCTCCAGCGAGATCGTCTCGTCGGCGCCAAACGCCGCGCAGATCTCCAACCGCGGCTTCTCCGGCGCGCCGACGACGACGACCCGGCCGGCTCCCATCTCCCGCGCGGCCACCAGCGCCATCACGCCAATCGGGCCGGAGCCCTGGACGACGACCGTGTCGCCGACCCGAAACCCGTCGGCCGCCCCCGGGTCGCGAATCGCCCGGTTCAGGCCGCGCACGCATGACGTCAGCGGCTCCGCGAGCGAGCCGAGCAGCAGCGACAGACCATCCGGCAGCCGATAGACCTTGGTGCCCGGCAGGAGGTCGAGGTCGACGTAGACCATCTCGGCCCAGCCTCCCCACAGGTGCGGCGACTTCGAGAAAGGGATGTAGCGACCGTAGTAGACCGGATTCAAGCACTTGTTGGCACGGGCAGGATAGTGCACGCAGTAGTAGCACTGACCGCACGGCATGAACGGTGGTAGCATCACCTTCGAGCCAACGTTCAAAGGCTGGCCCGTGAAATCTGTTTTCAGCTCAGGCCCGATCTCCTCGACGACGCCGGCCAGCTCGTGCCCCAGGGTGATCGGCCACGGCAGCGGCTTTGGCCAGTGCCCCTTCAGGATATGGAGGTCGGTGCCGCAGATGCCACACGCGTGGACGCGGATCAGCGCGGCCCGAGCCGGAACCGTCGGCCGCGGGACAACGTTCATCCGCGGGTTCTGGCCTGGCCCGTCGAACGTGATGACGCGAACGCTCTCCATCTGTTGTCTCGCTTTCGAGGCCTTGACTACCTGGCTCACCGGCTCGCGCCGGCGCACAGCACGCCTTCCAGGACCTCCTTGCCTGTCCACCAGGATAGCATAGTAGCGGCGAAGCGTCCAAGACGAGTCGGCCGTCCGAGAGTCCGAGACACCTCGCCGCAGGGTGTGACACCCCACGACCTTGACAAGTGCGGTCTGCTGGTGCCATACTTCGGGTGATGGCAGCGTCAGGTCCAGAAGAGATCCCCGCCTTCGCCCGCGATCACGTTGCCAGCGTGTTGCTGTCTGCCGAAGAGATCCAGGCAGCCATCGCCCGCATCGGCGCCGGCATCTCCCACGACTACGTCGGCCGCGATCCGGTGCTTGTCGCCGTCCTCAAGGGGAGCGCCCCCCTCATCGCCGACCTCCTGCGAGCGATCGACATTCCCGTCTCCGTCGATTTCATCGCCATCAGCAGCTACGGGCCATCGGCCCGGAACTCCGGAGTCGTGCGCCTCCTCAAAGACCTCGATCAGCCGATCGAGGGGCGCCACGTCCTGGTGATCGAGGATATCATCGACACCGGGCTTACGCTGCACTATATCTTGCGGACGTTGCGTCTGCGCCGGCCGGCGACCCTCGAGGTCGGCACGCTGTTCAACAAGCCGGCGCGCCGTCTGGTCAACATCCCCCTGCGGTACGTTGGCTTCGATCTGCCCGATCGGTTCGTCGTCGGCTACGGTCTCGACTACCACGAGCGGTATCGCAACCTGCCGTTCCTGTGCGTGCTCAAGCCGGAGGTTTACGGGGGGTAGGGGTTGGGTGTCGGGTACGGACGCCCCGCATCCGCCGCGGCTCCGTCCGGTGTCACCACGTCCAGATCTCACCCAATCGGATCGCCAGATCGGGGAAAGGGGGAGCAGAAAACGACTCGTCGTCTCTTCCGCGGGCAACCAGGCGGTAGACCGCCTCATCCAGGGCGAAGGCTTCGATGGTGTGGTGCGCCGGGTCGACGTGCCAGAGGGAGGGGACACCGTACTTGGCGTAGAGCTTGCGCTTGGCCTGACGGTCG
>JACPQP010000449.1 GCA_016190465.1 Chloroflexota bacterium | reverse complement strand
GGGGGAGCCGCCACCCCCCTCCCCGTGTCGGGGAGGGGGGCGGGAGGAGAGGTCCGTCCCTGGCCCAATACCTCTGCTCCCTGCGAGAGCATGTGAGGGCAGAGGGACAGGAACGTGAGGATATGCCACCGACAGAGATCAATATCGGCCTGTTAGGCGCGGGCGTCGTCGGCAGCGGCACGCTGGACGTGCTGTGGCGGCGACGGGAGCGCATCGCCGCCGCCGTGGGCTGCCCGCTCGAGGTCCGCCGGGTGCTCGTCCGCGACCCAGGTCGCCCGCGGCCCGTCGCCATCCCGGCCGGGCTGCTCACGACTGACCCCTCGGCCATCCTCGAGGACCCCGCGATCCCGATCGTCGTCGAGCTGATGGGGGGCATCGAGCCGGCGCATGGCTACATCGCCGCGGCGCTCCGGGCCGGCAAGCACGTCGTCACCGCCAACAAGGACGTCATCGCCACCTACGGCTACGAACTCTTCCGGTTGGCCAACGACCGCGGGGTGAACCTGTTCTTCGAGGGAAGCGTCGGCGGCGGCATCCCGGTGGTGACGACGCTCCGCCACGGGCTGGTCGCCAACCAGGTTGGCGCGATCCAGGCGATCATCAACGGCACGACGAACTACATCCTGACGGCGATGGAGCAGGATCGCGACTACGCCGACGCGCTGCGCGAGGCCCAGCAGCTCGGCTACGCCGAGGCGAACCCCCGCAACGACGTCGAGGGCATCGACGCCGCCTACAAGCTGGCCATCCTCAGCACGCTCGCCTTTCGCAGCGAGGTCCGGCCCATCGACGTCCGCCACTTCGGCATCACGAGGCTCCAGGCCAAGGACTTCCGCTACGCCGCCGAGATGGGGTACGTCATCAAGCTGATCGCCGCGTCCCGGCTGCTCGACGGCCAGATCGAGGCGGGGGTCTATCCGGCGCTCCTGCCGCGCACCCACCACCTGGCCAGCGTCAAGGGCGTCTTCAACGCCATCCTGATCGACGGGGACCAGATCGACACGCTGATGCTCTACGGACGGGGCGCGGGCGCGCAGCCGACCGCCTCGGCCGTGGTCGCCGACATCTGCACTGTCGCCCGCGACCTCATCCGCGGCGTCGTCGACCGGATCGATCTGAGCGGCCAGCCGCGCCCGGTCGTCGACTTCGACGACACCGAGTCGCGCTATTACATCCGCATGCAGGTCGCCGACCAGCCCGGCGTGCTCGCCCAGATCGCCCGCGTCCTCGGGGACGGGCGGATCAGCATCGCCTCCGTGATCCAGAAAGAGACCGACGAGACGGCGCGAAGCGCCGAGCTGGTGATCATGACGCACGCGGCCCAGCACCGTGGGGTCGTCGCCGCCCTCGAGGCGATCGGCCATCTGGCGGTGGTCCGCGACATTAGCAACGTCCTCCGGGTGCTTCGGTGAACCCTCCGATGAACCCGCCGGTGCTCCGCTGCGTGATCTGCCGCTCGTCCTACCCGACGGCCGTCCAGCGCTACCACTGCGACTGCGGCGGCCTGCTCGAGGTGGCCCACGACCTCGCCGCGCTCGGCGCCCGGGTCAGCCGCGAGCTGTTCGACGCCCGCCTGGGCGATCGAACCTTCCCCAACGGCAGCGGTGTCTGGCGCTACCGCGAGCTGCTGGGCATCGGGACCTCACCCCCTGGCCCGCCGTTCCTGATGGAGTCCGTCAACGGAGAGGGAGACCGGGGGCGGCCACAGGGGGCCGCCCCTACGGTAGGGGCACCCCCCTGTGGGTGCCCCGTCCCGGTGGGTGCCTCACCCCTTGCCGCCGCTGCCGAGCCGGATCCGACGCGGAGGGGGATGGAGAGAGGGGACGTCGGGACCTCACCCCCTACTCCCTCTCCGACACGGAGAGGGGCCGACGCGGGCGGCGCTGGCGACGACCCGTTGGGGACTGGGGCGATCATCTCGGCTCCCGAGGGGAACACGAACCTGTACCCGGCCGGGACATCGCTGGCCCGGTGGGTCGGCGTCGACGACCTCTGGCTGAAGCACGAGGGCGAGAACCCAACCGGCTCATTCAAGGACCGGGGCATGACGGTCGGCGTGACCCAGGCGAGGCGGCTGGGGGCGAAGATCGTGGCCTGCGCCTCGACCGGCAACACCGCGTCGTCCATGGCTGCCTACGCGGCGCGCGGCGACTTCCGGGCGTTCGTCTTCCTCCCCCGGGGCGAGATCGCCCAGGGCAAGCTGAGCCAGGCGCTGGCCTACGGCGCCCGGACCGTCGAGGTCCGCGGCGACTTCGACACGGCGATGCACCTGGTCGCCGAGCTGGCCCACGACCACGCCGTCTACGTCCTCAACTCGATCAACCCGTTCCGCCTCGAAGGGCAAAAGACCATCGTCTACGAGCTGATCCAGCAGCTCGGCTGGTCGCCGCCGGACTGGATCGTCCTGCCCGGCGGCAACCTCGGCAACACGAGCGCCTTTGGCAAGGCGCTGCTGGAGCTACGCGACCTGGGGCTGATCGCCCGTCTGCCTCGGCTGGCGGTGATCCAGGCCGCGGGCGCCAGCCCGTTCGCCGCCGCGTTTCGGACCGGCTTCCGCGAGTTCCAACCGCAGAAGGCCCAGACCATCGCCACCGCGATCAAGATCGGCCATCCGGTTAACTACGCGAAGGCGCGGCGGGTGGTCGAGGCGCTGGACGGCGTGGTCGAGCAGGTCACCGATCAGGAGATCATGGACGCCAAGGCGCTGGTCGACCGGGCCGGGATCGGCTGCGAGCCGGCCTCGGCAGCCAGCGTGGCCGGCGCCCGGAAGCTGGCGGTGGCGAGGACCATCCGCCCGGGAGACCGCGTCGTCGCGCTGCTCACCGGGCACCTGCTGAAGGACCCCGAGGCTTCGCTGAACTACCACTACGGCCGGCTGCCCGACATCTCCCCCGTGGCACCCAACCGCCCCATCGCCATCGAGCCGACGCTCGACCAGGTGCGCCGTCTGCTCCGGGAGGACACCCGGTGAGATTCACCGTCCGTGTCCCCGCCACCTCGGCCAACCTTGGCTCCGGCTTCGACTGCCTCGGTCTCGCGCTCGACCTGGTCAACGAGTTCACGGTCGACACCGCGGGCCGGCCGGAGGTGGCGATCGCAGGCGAGGGCGCGGCGACCCTCCCGCGTGACGCGCGCAACCTCGCGCTGCGCACGGTGGCCGACTTCTTCCGCGACGTCGGCCTGCCCGCGCCCGCCTTTCGGCTGGAGATGCGCAACGCGATCCCGCTGACTGGCGGCCTGGGCAGCTCATCGGCCGCGCTGGTCGGCGCATTGCTCGCCGCCAACCGTCTGGCCGGGGAGCCACTTGACCGGCCGGCGCTGCTGGCGCGGGCGGCGCGGCTGGAGGGCCACCCGGACAACGTGGCGCCGGCCCTCACGGGCGGTCTGGTCGTCGCGGTGGAGATCGACGGCCGGGTCGAGGCGATGCCCGTCCCGGTGCCTGATGGCCTCGCGGCGGTGCTGTTCATCCCCGGCTTCGCCATGCCCACCCACGAGGCGCGGCGTTTGCTGCCGCGCCGGGTCCCCCACTGCGACGCCGCCTTCAACCTGAGCCGCGCCGCGCTGTGGATCGCCGCGCTCCAGGCCGGCCGGCTCGACCTGCTGCGCTATGCCGCCGAGGATCGGCTCCACCAGCCGTATCGGGCGGCCATCTTTCCGGCGATGCCGCGTCTCCTCGCCGCCGCGCTGGAGGCCGGCGCCCTGGCCGCCTGGCTCTCCGGCGCCGGCTCGGCGCTCCTGGCGCTCGCTCGGGGCCGCGAAGCGGACATCGCCGCAGCGTTCGAGTCCACCGCCGCCGCTAGCGGCGTTGAAGGGCGCATCCGCACCGTCGGCATCAGTCGGACCGGGGCGCGGGTCGTCGAGGGAGAAGAAAGCGTTCATCGACCGGCTGCGGCTGGCTCTACAGCAGGGCGGGCGCCGCGGTGTTCAGCGACCGGGTGATCGAACCCCCTGCTCGCCGTTCCTGAGCCGAGCCCGACACGGGAAGGGGGGGAGGTCCCACGCCCGCTCAGGCTCGGTGCAAGCTGCCAGTGTTGATCGGTCGGCCGCGTCGTGTATAATTATGTGTACTTGGAGAAGGATGCCCTGAGGGGACGACAGAAGCTACCTGACGAGACGGTTGGGGCGATCAGCCATTGGGTCGAGGTGCTCGGTGACAATGAAGCTCGGGCAAGGCTCTCGGGGGGCAGCTCGTTTTGGCGCTG
>JACPQP010000453.1 GCA_016190465.1 Chloroflexota bacterium | reverse complement strand
CGGTGTGCCGTGCGAGGCCCTAAGTTAGCGCACATGCCCCTGCCCCTCTCCCACCAGGGGAGAGGGGTGGCCGCCGCGGCGACCGTGGCCCAAAAGAAAGTCCCTTCAGCGCCGGACGGGGTGAAGGTCGCCCCGCATCGATTGTGCGGAGTGATGTTAGTGACATTGTAGCGGGAGACAGGGGAGAACGGCAACCTGGGCCGATACAGCGGGTTGTTGGAAAGGTTGGGCCACCGTGCGCACCGGTCTCGACGGACTGGTGCGACCCAACTCCGGACGGCGCAAGCTGCCATGACCGGTCTGCGGTCCGCTACGGGCCGGTCATCGGAGCAGAACCAGTCCGACGATGCCGCCGCCCGCGGCTGCCATCGGGATGACGCCCGGCAATTCGGCGTAGCCACTCAACATGGTCAGCCCCACGCCGAAGAGTGCCCCGACCACCGCTCCGGCAATGGTAGCAATAAGTAGACGCGGGAGCCAGACGATCATCACGTAGCCCACGACGATTGCGCCGCTCAGCAACACAAGCGGACTCTGCCGCAAGAGGAACCCGTCGACGAACTGCGACACCAGCTCCATCGTCTCTCCTCGCCGATTCCATATGGGGGATGGGGGCGTTGGACCATCCGCCCCCATCCCCAGGAGCACCGCGACTGCCTCGTGAACACCGGCCAGAACGATTCTCCCCTGGCCGCAGCGGGCACCTCTGCCCGCTGCGGCCAGCAATTCTATCAATATCAACGATGGACTCTTACCCTCATTACAGATAATTCCCCCCATTTTGGGAGAGAGCAGAAGTACTGATGGTGCCCGGGCGACCAGGGGCCATGCCGCTCTATCGGCACCGTTCTTGCCCAGGCTTCCATAATAGAGAGTGCGAACTTGGGGCGCGTTGTACTATAATCAGCGGGACGTTGCACGAGAGAGGGAGAGGGAATGCAGGCCAGTGACTGGGATCTTCTTGAGCGGCTCAGCCCGGGTGTCCACCAACGCCCGCGCGATGCGGATTACTGGTTACGGCGCTCCGCGGAGGTGCTGGCCGAGAGCACGCAGAGCCGTGATCTGTACCCGGTGTTGGATCACAGCCGTGGCGAGGGGCTGTGCATTTATGATCTGGCGGGCAACGCCTACCTGGATATGACCAGCGGCGTGGCGGTCCGCGCGCTCGGTCTGCGCTATCCACGCCTGGTGCAATTCGAGCGGGAGATCGCGCACGTCGTCGAGGAGCTGCCGGGCCAGGACTTCGACCATATCCCGCAGACGCTCCTCGCCGAGCGTCTGCTCGCCACTGTGCCTGGCACGACGCCCCGGCAGGTCTTCTTTACAACCAGCGGTGCTCGGGCAGTCGAGACGGCCGTCAAGGCGGCGATCGATCGGACCCATCGGACCCGCTTCGTCGCCTTCCGCCCGGCCTTTCACGGGCGCACGGGATACGCGCTGTCGCTGACGGCGAGCAAGGCGGTGCACCGGAACTACTATCCCCAGGCGCTCCCCGTCGTGCGGACACCCTATGCCTACTGCTACCGTTGCCCGCTTGGCTTGCAGCCGAACAATTGCGGTGTCGCCTGCGCCGAGCTGGTGCGCGAAGCCCTTCAGCGCGAGGGGACCGACATCGCCGGCATCGTCGTCGAGCCCATCTCGGGCGAGGGAGGCATGATTGTGCCTCATCCCGAGTTCCTGCCGCGCCTGCGGGAGATCGCCAACGAGTACGATGCCTGGCTGATCGTCGACGAGGTCCAGAGTGGCCTGGGCCGGACCGGCAAGTGGTGGGCAGTAGAGCACTTCGGCGTGGAGCCCGACGTGATCTGTACGGCGAAGGCGCTGGGTGGGGGTGCACCGATGGGCGCGACGATCGCCCCGACTCCCATGTTCCGTGGGGCTTCGCGGCACTCGGAGACCTTTTCCGCGGAGCCGCGGATGGCGCTCATCTCCCTGTTCATCCTCCGCGAGCTCGAGGTGGGCGGTTACCTCGAGCGTGCCGCGCAGGTCGGGCGGGTGCTGCTCGACGGCTTGAAGCATCTCGAAGAGAAGTACGATATCGTCGGGGAAGCTCGCGGCCTCGGCCTGATGCTCGGGCTGGAGATCGTCGAGGACAAGAAGAGTAGGCGAGCGAGCCCCGCCATCCGGGACGAAGTGGTACGCGTCTGCGTGCATCGCGAGCGGTTGCTCGTTCTTGGCGCGGGCGATAATGCTGTTCGCCTGCTTCCGCCCCTGACGGTCACGGAAGAAGAGGCGCGGGATGCCCTGGCGCGCCTGGACCGCGCGCTGGAGACGGTCGCCGTTTCCGGCTAAGTCAGGATTTCGTACAATGGGGCCATGGTCGATCAGCAGCTCTTCTCCCGCTACATCCAGGAGGTCTTGCCGCGCCTCCACGATCGCTCGTTCCTCGTGTCGCATCCTCTCGCTCGACTGCTGAGCCCGTCCGGGCTTCCGCCGTACGCCGATGCCTTGCGTCGGCGCCTCCTCGACGCGATCGAGGGGGTGAAACCGTCACAGCCCGGGCCAACCCACCAGGCCAGTTGGCGCCGCTACCATCAACTGCGCCTCCGCTACGTCGACGGCAAGGGATTCCTGGAGACGGCGAAGGAGCTGGGCATCAGCCCCCGCCAGGCCAGCCGTGACCACTGGCAGGCGATCCAGGCGGTGGCGGTGCTCCTCTGGAGCCAGTACGCCGTGGCGAGCGCGATCGGCGACCAGCGGGTAGTCGCCGAGGACCGGGACGAGGCCGTGACGACCGGCGACCCGGTGGACAGCGGGCTCGAGCCCGGGCTCGAGCGGGAACTGCGGCACCTCATCGCCGCGGGGACCGGAGTGGAGGCGCCGACTGATGTCGAAGAGACGGTGCGGGGAGCCGCGGCCATCCTGGAGCCGCTCGCCGCGAGCCGGGGAGTCGCTCTGGAGGTTTCCTTCCCGGACACGCTCTCGCCGGTCGTGGTTGGGCGAACGCTCCTCCGACAGGCGCTTATCAACATCATCTCCTTCTGCATCAAGCGAAACGCTCAGGCCCGGGTGACGATCTCTGGCGCGGACACTTCGCGGGGGGTGATCGTGCGGCTTCAGGTTCGCCCGCGCCAGCGGAATGGACCGGTGTCGGGCTCGACGACTGACGTCTCCTCCGATCTGGAGACGCTCCTGGCCGTCGGGAGGCGTCTTCTGGCCGAGCAGGGAGGAGTGGTCGAGCTGGGCATGGAAAGCTCCGGCGAGCCGGCCGTCAGCCTTCTCCTGCCGTCCGCCCAACTGCTGAGCGTCCTCGTCGTCGACGACAACCCCGACATCATCCGGCTGTTCCGCCGTTACCTCGCTGATGCCCGGAATGGGACCGGCTACCGGCTGATTCAGGCGAGCACCGGCGAGGGAGCGGTCGAGCTTGCGCTGGAGATGAAGCCCGACGTCATCATCCTCGACGTGATGATGCCCTCGCAGGACGGCTGGGAGATCCTCCAGCGGCTGCGTGGCCACGAGGGAACTCGGCGGATCCCTGTCGTCGTCTGCTCGATCCTTCCGGAGAAGGACCTGGCGCTCTCGCTGGGCGTCCAGGACTTCCTGTTGAAGCCGGTCACTCGCTCGGGGCTGCTGGCTGTGCTGGAGCGATGCCTGGGGG
>JACPQP010000452.1 GCA_016190465.1 Chloroflexota bacterium | reverse complement strand
CAGGCTCAGGCGGAGCGCACTCGCTAAGTAGGTATCAGAAAGTTTTTGATGGTTTTGGGGACACCCCAAACCCCGCCAGGACGGGCTCCGCCCTTCCTGGACCTTCCCGGGACGCAGGTGAACTTTCCGAGACCTACTTAGCCGGATGAGCCCGCTGTCAGGGATGGGGACGGACCTCACCCCCTGGCCGCCGCTCCTGAGCCGGCCCGACGCGGAGAGAGGGGAGGAGCGACCGGTGAAGGGGATGGGAGGAGACACAGGGATGGCGAGAGTGAACACTGGTCCGGCTCCGGGGGACGCCACCCGCCGGCTCGTCGAGCCGGTGGTGGTCGCGGTGGGAGCCGGCATCTTCGTCGCCGACCAGTTGACGAAGCTCTGGATCACCGCCGCGCTGGGTCCGGACGGCACACGCCACCAGATCGATCTGCTCGGCGAGTGGTTCCGGCTGAGCTACGTCACCAACACGGGCGCGGCGTTCGGGCTCTTTCAGGGGAAGACGCCGGTGTTGGGCCTGGCCTCGCTGGTCGCCGTCCCCTTCTTGCTGTTCAGCGCCCGTCTGTTCCCGGCCGCGCCGCTGCTCGTCCGGGTCAGCCTTGGACTGCTGCTCGGCGGCACGGTTGGTAACCTCGTCGACCGGGTGCGGCTCGGCTACGTCGTCGATTTCCTCGACGCGGGCATCGGCACCCTCCGCTGGCCGTCCTTCAACGTGGCCGACAGCTCCTTCGTCATCGGGATCGCGATCCTGGCATCGTACCTCCTCTTCCTGGACCGGCCGGCGGATGAACCTTCGGCGCCGGCTCGCCCTCCGGAGGATCGCGACGACAACCAATCTTATGTCGCCGAGAGCCAGTGACAGTAGTCCAGGTCGCTCCGGGTGAGACGGAGACGCGCCTCGACCGCTTGCTGACCCGCGAGCTCCCCGACCTCAGCCGCTCGTCTATCAAGAGGCTGATCGAAAGTGGGCACGTCCGCGTCGACGGCCAGCCGGCTCGCGCGAGCTGGCGGCCGGTGCCGGGCGCGCGCATCACCGTCGAGGTCCCCCCACCGGTTCCCACGACGCTGGTGCCGCGCGAGCTGCCGCTACGGATCATCTACCGCGACGACGACGTGCTGGTGATTGACAAGCCACCGGGACTGGTCGTGCATCCGGCGCCCGGCCACGCTCAGGACACCCTCGTCAACGCGCTGATCGCGCTCGAGCCGGCGCTCCACGCGGGCGAGCCGCTCCGGCCGGGGATCGTCCATCGACTCGACAAGGACACCTCCGGCCTGATCGTCGTCGCCCGAAACGAGCGGGCGCTGCGCGAGCTTCAGGGGCAGATGCAGCGTCGGCAGGTGAGGAAGGAGTACCTGGCGCTCGTTCGTGACTTCCCCGACCCCGCTCGGGCCCTTCCCGAGCGGGGGACCATCGAGGCACCCATTGGCCGCCATCCTCGCGAGCGGCAGCGCATGGCCGTCGTCGAGCGCGGGCGGCCGGCCCGCACCCACTTCGTCGTCCGCGAGCGGTCTCCCGGGTACGCCCTCGTCGAGGTGCAGTTGGAGACTGGCCGGACCCACCAGATCCGCGTCCACCTGGCGGCGATCGGGCATCCGGTCGCCGGGGACCCCATCTACGGCACGGCCGGCGAGCTCGGCCTCGGCCGCCAGTTCCTGCACGCCTGGCACCTGGGCTTCGCCCGGCCGAGCGACGGCGCGTGGGTGGAGCTCGAGTCGCCCCTGCCCGCGGACCTGGCGGTCGTGCGGGACAGGCTGCGGGGGCGGTGAGTCGGGCCACCGGAGTTGACGCGGGGACGGGGCGAGAGGCGACGGGGCGACGGGGCCCCCGGACCCTCTCCGCATCCCAATGTCCCTCCTCCGCGTGTCTGCCACCTCTCGGGGCAAATGTCACAAGCGTCACAAGTGTCACCGGTGGCCCCCCAGGTCACATACGCATACAGTGAGTTCCGGAGCCGCTGATCGTGTCTCGCTGAAGTCGCTTCAGCGCAGGAACCGATCGAACCAGCCCAACACCCGGTCGCAGAGGTCACGAAGGCTGCGCTCCGTCCAGAAACCGGGCCAGTGGTCCTCCCCCTCATAGAACAGGCACTCGACACACTGGCCGAGTCGCCGGAGCGCACCGAATGCTTCTCCTGCTCGAAGCCGAAAAACGGCCGCAGGTAGGCCGGCGGAAAGAGCCTGAGCGCCCTGGTTCCGCCAGACCAGACTGCCAGACAGGGTGACCCGTCCTGCCCCACGTACGCGGCGAGCAGGCTCCCATCGGGCGACCACTGCCCATCCCAACTGGTGCTTGCCGTCGAGAATGGCTCCTCGACTGCGCCGGTGGTGGTATCCACGACGAGGACGTGGCTGCCAACCATCTCGCCCGGTATCTCCTCTGGGGTGTAGCCATCTCGCCCAGCTAACGGAGACGTGCGGCCCCGACGCTGTAACGGGACGGCGAGCTTGGCCCCGTCGGGTGAGAGGTGCAACGGCACGCGGTGGGTGGGCTGCTGCACCTGGACAGGTGATCTCTGGTGAAGGCCATCCGACCCACTGGATTCTCCTTTGGAGATTGATCGCCTGAGTGGTGGCATTCTACCGGCTCCTGGCACCTGACGCAAGCCGAGTCTGATCTGGCGGCTTCTGGCGGATCGTCGGGCGCGGTGGCGCACGACGCAGCGATGCATCTTGCGCCACCCGCGCCCAGCACCCGAGCCCCACGGCAGACCCCAGGGACAGGCGGCCGCGCGCCCCCAGCGGGCCGGTGGTGAACGCCCGTGTTCGCCGGTTTCCCGATGCCGGCCAGTGAAGTAGGTATCAGAAAGTTTTTGATGGTTTTGGGGACACCCCAAACCCCGCCAGGACGGGCTCCGCCCTTCCTGGACCTTCCCGAGACACGGTAGGTATCAGGAAGCTTACGAT
>JACPQP010000455.1 GCA_016190465.1 Chloroflexota bacterium | reverse complement strand
CGACCACGTTGGCCAGGTACTCGAGGTTGACCTGGTGGACGATACCCGTGCCCGGCGGGACGACCCGGAAGTTGCGAAATGCCTGCTGCGACCACCGGAGGAAAAGATAGCGCTCGCGGTTGCGCTCGTACTCGCGCTTGACGTTGTACGCGAACGCGTCGGGACTACCGAAGTGATCCACCTGGACGGAGTGATCGATGACGAGGTCGACGGGCACCTGGGGGTTGACGCGAGCCGGGTCGCCACCCAGCCTGTGCAGGGCCGCGCGCATCGCGGCCAGGTCGGCGACGCACGGCACGCCGGTGAAGTCCTGGAGCAGCACCCGGGTGGGGGTGAACGGCACGTCCTGCCCCGCGCGAGGATCCCACCGGGCGAGCGCGAGGACATCCTCCTGACGGACAACTCGCCCATCGCAGGCGCGCAGCACGTTTTCCAGCAGCACCTTGATTGAGTACGGCAGATGGTCCAGCGCCACCGGGATGGCCCGAGCCACCCGATCAAGGCTGTAGAAGATCTGATTGGTACTCGCGCCCAGCGTCGCGCGGGCACCGAAGGGGTCAATGCGTCGGTTCATCCCGTTTGTTCCTCCCGCGGCATCAGCATCTGCCCCATGGTATCACGGCCTGGGCAACCTCGCACGGCCCGGGTGGCACCGGATAGGGCAATCTGCGCGTCGATCCCCGGCCCTCACCCCGAGCCCTCTCCCACGCCGCGGGAGAGGGGAGCGCTTGCGCTTTATGTCATCCACCGGAACTGCTACCATTGTGCGCACGCGAATCGCACTGGAGAGGGATCCCCGATGACCCACGCTCGGTTTGGCCGCGGCGTCCTGGCGCTCGTGCTGCTGGCGGCGATCGCGCTCGGGGCGCTCACCTGGGGCACGCCGGTGTCGCCGGCCGCTTTCGGTCGAGCGACGATCCCCCAGTCGGTCGTCGGCGTCCACACGCGGCTCACCGATGAGGTCGAGGAGTGGAAGATCGAGCGAACGCTGGCGATGGCGCGGGCGATGGGCACGAGTTGGATCGTCGAGATGTTCCCGTGGGCCTACATCGAGCCAGAGGCTGGCCGGTTCGATTGGGCGCATTCGGATGTGGTCATTCGTCGGGCGAATGCACACGGGCTGGCCGTCGTCGCCCGTCTGGACTTCGTGCCGGCCTGGGCGCGTCCCCGCGACACGACGCCCCGCTACCTTGGCCGCGAGCGCTTCGGCGACTACGCCCGGTTCGTCACCGCCTTCGCCAGCCGGTACCAGGGAGCAGTCCGCTACTACCAGATCTGGAACGAGCCAAACACCCGGTTCGAGTGGGGTTTTCGCCCTGTCGATCCGGACGGCTATGTCGATCTATTGCGGCTCGGCTATCGGGCGGTCAAGCAGGCTGACCCGGACGCTCTCGTACTCGGCGGCGCGCTGGCGCCGACGCTTGACCAGGGCGACATGGCGATGAACGACCTGGTCTTCCTCCAGAAGATGTACGATGCCGGCGCGCGCGACTACTTCGACATGCTGAGCGCGCACGTCTACGGCTTCACGTTTCCGCCGGACGCCGCGGCCCGCCCGGACACGCTGAACTTCGCTCGGGTCGAGCTGCTGCGCGAGGTGATGGTGCGCAACGGCGACGGGGCCAAGCAGGTGCTCATCACCGAGGCCGGGTGGAACGATCACCCGCGGTGGACGCGGGCGGTGCGACCGGGTCAGCGCATCGCGTACACGCTGCGGGCCTACGAGAAGGCCGCCACCGAGTGGCCGTGGGTCGCGGGAGTGAACATATGGGCGTTCCGCTTGCCGGTCTCCGCCCGCAACTACAACGACTACTACACCTTCGTCGATCCAGAGTTCCGCCCGAAGCCAATCTACGAGGCAGTTCGACGTGAGCACCCGCGGTGGGCCCGGGCCGGTGACAAGACAGAGGTGAGACGTTAGGGTGTGGCCGCACGCTCAGCCAAGACCCAGGACCGCAAGCGCCCGCTCGAACCCGGTCCGGGGGCTGGCCAGCACCGGCACCGACACCTCGGCCTGCAAACGCGGCTGAAGGCGCGCCATTGACGCCTGAGCGAGCGTGATGACGTCGACGCGCCGGCTCAGGTCGCGCACCTCGTCGAGGATCGCCTCGTCGTGCCCGGCGGGGTCGCCGGCGATGAGCCGATCGAACGCCCGCGATGCCAGACAGGTAGACACCTCAACCGACCGGCCCGCGTGCTCCGCCTTCCGACCGATCAGCGACGCGGTCGGCTCGAGGGTCGTCGGGACGGTGGCGACGACGCCAATGGCACACCCACAGCCGACTGCCTGCTCGGCCATCGCCTCGTCGATGGAGAACACGGGAATCGTCACGAACGGCTTCGCCAGTTCGGCCACGCGGTTGCACGACGAGCAGGTGACCATCACGGCGTCAGCCGCGGCTTCCTCGGCCAGCGTGACGTAGTGGACGTACCGTCGAGCCACGGCCGGCGTGAGCTTCCCGGCGCGGCGAACGTCGCGCAGCAGTGTGTCGTCGCAGTAGTGGAGGATCTCGACGCCGGGCAGCACCTCGCGGGCAACCTCGCTCAGGGGTGCCACCACGACCGATGTGCTGTGGACCAGGGCGAATGTCTTACCCATCGTGTGCCATCCCTCCGATGTATCCTTCGCTGACCAGCACTTCGGCGGTCAGGACGCACCCTTTGGCGGCGCCCATCTTGGTGTTGTGCGAGACGAGCAGGTACTTGACGCCGTTCGCGAGCACCCCGTCGGCTCGCACCCGACCGACGACCGTCGCCATCCCGTCCTCTGCCGTGCGGTCCAGGCGGGGCTGTGGCCGGAACGGGTCGTCCCGGACGACGATCAGCCGCGCCGGCGCCGAGGGCAGGTCCTCGCCGGCGAAGTCGCCGGCGAACGAGGCCAGCGCTTCCTTGACCTCATCCACGCTGGCCCCCTGGCCCAAGCCGACGAACACGGCCTCGGTGTGGCCCTCCGACACGTTGACCCGGGTACAGGTGCACGAGACGCCGAACGGCGCCGGTCGGACGCCGTTCTCCTCCAGCGTGCCGAGGATCTTCTGCGTCTCGGCCTGGACCTTCTCCTCTTCGCCCGGGATGTAGGGGATGATGTTGTCGATGATGTCCAGCCCGAGGACGCCAGGGCTCCGACCGGCGCCAGACATCGACTGGAGCGAGGTCATGAGGACGGCCTGAACGCCAAACTGCTGGTGCAGCGGCCGCAGGGTGATCGCCAGGCCGACGGTGGTGCAGTTGGGGTTCGGCGCGATGAAGCCCTTCCAGCCACGGCGCTCCTGCTGCTGGCGAAGGAGGCGCGCGTGGTCAGAGTTGACGCCGGGGATGATCAGTGGGACGTCAGCCTCGTACCGGAATGCCGAAGCGGTGCTGATGACCGGCGTCGTTCGCGCAAAGGCCGGCTCCAGCTCGCGGGCCTGATCCGACTCGATAGCGGTGAACAGCAGGTCGACCCGGCTGGGATCGAACTCGCTCACCGCCTCGACGGGCAGATCAAGGACTTCGCGCAACGGCTCCTCGGCGCAGAACCAGCGCCGCGCGCCGGTCTTCTTGTCGCGCAGCGCCTCGCCGTACGTTTGGTGGGCCGAACGCTCCGACGCGGCCAGCCAGGAGATTGTGAACCACGGGTGACGCTGAAGCGCCACGACGAACTGCTGGCCGACGACCCCGGTCGCGCCGACGACGCCAACGCGCGTTGCCAAAGTGCTCCTACCCTTCCAGCGTGTTGCTGACTCCCCCGTATTGTATCACGCGGTCTTCTCGGCGTGTCCACTGCCCGACGGCGCCGGGTGCGCGTGAGATTCTGGGGGAAGTGCTGACGACCAAGCTGCGGACGATGCACGCCCGTCGATCGGGCCGCCGGGACGATGCCGGCGACGGCTGATTCAGCCAGCCCGCTAGTCAGTTTCCCAAGAGAGTCACGTGGACCCACGGCGCCGTTCCCAGTAGACAGCTCTGCCACCGCGTCGCCCCTCCCTCCTCGCTCCTCGGCCGTTCGGCCCCGATGAGCGGTTCTGCCCTATCCTCGTGCTCCAACTCCGTGTATGATGGGGGATGGAATGCCCGATGGCCGATCACGGAACGCTCCGTAACACGTCCCGTCAGGGCGGGGGTCTGCGGGTGTCCCCCGAATGCCCGAAAACCGATCACGGAACGCTCCGTAACACGTCCCGTCAGGGCGGGGGTTTGGGGGTGTCCCCCGAATGCCCGATGGCCGACCATGGAACGCTCCGTAACACCGAAGCGGTAGAATCGTTGTACGGGAAAACGCGAGAGTTGAGCGCTGAGCAGGACGACCCGACCGTTGCCGAGCTGGAGCGAGCCCTGGTGCAGCGCGCCCGCACGGGGGATGCGCCTGCCTTCGGTAAGCTCTACGACCTTCATCTGGACCGGGTCTACCGCTACATCTATCTGCGGGTGAGCCACGCGGCGGAGGCGGAGGACTTGACCGAGCAGGTGTTCCTCAAGGCGTGGGAATCGATCGGCCGGTACGAGGACCGTGGCCTGCCATTTGCGGCCTGGCTCTTTCGACTCGCGCACAACCTCGTGGTCGATCATTACCGGACCCGTCGGCCAAGCGTCGATCTGAACGAGACCCTCGACCATCAGTCCGACGACGATCCGGCCGCCGAGGTCGAGACACGGTTCGAAGCCGCCGAGGTCCGGGCGGCGCTCGGCGCGCTCAGCCCGGAACACCAACAGGTGCTCATCTTGCGGTTCATCGAAGAGTTGAGCCACGGCGAGGTCGCGGCGATGCTGGCAAAAACGGAGGGCGCCACGCGCGTGCTCCAGCATCGCGCGCTCGCCGCGCTGGCCCGCGTACTCAAGCGCCAACAGGGGGGCAGTGGGCGTGCAGCCCGAGGATTCACTGGCTGATCTGCGCAATCTCCTCGTGACGGATGCGCTGATTGACGACCTGATGTACGGACGCCTCAGTCTCGAAGAGGCGCTCGCCCGCCATCCGTCGCGGCGGGCCGAGCTCGAGCCGATGCTCCGGGCCGCACTTGCGCTCGGCGAGCTGAAGCGCCTGCGCGCACCCGACTCGCTGCGGGTGGCCCGCCGCGCCCGGCTGATGGCGATGATCGCTCGTTCCGACGCGACGCCGCCGACGCGCGCCGACCGGGCGACCGGACAGCCAATGACACCGGGAGCCTGGCCGCGAGAAGGCGGGCCGGCTCAACCCGCAGCGACACACCCGCCACTTCCATCGCTCGTCCGGCCGACCCAGCTTGGGGCGCCTGGATCGGGGTTAGGGGCCAGCGGCCGTCCACGCGCGGCCGGAGCCTTCCGGCGTGGCGCCTTCTGGCTCCGCCCGGTAGCTGCGGTGCTCGCCCTTGGACTCGTCCTGGGCGCAGGAGTTACCGCTTCTGCGCACACGCTGCCCGGCGATCCGCTCTATCCAGCCCGGGTGTTGGCCGAGCAGGCGCAGCTCACGGTCGTCCAGGACGACCGGGGCCGCGCCGAGCTCCACCTGCGTTTCGCCGCGCGGCGCCTGGAAGACCTGGAGGCGCGGCGCACGTCTCTGGCGGCCGGGACTGCCGAGCGGGCCGGCGACGACGCGCTCGGCCACCTGGTCGCGGCCGAACAGTTGGTGCAGAAGCCCGCGGCGGCGGATCTGCGGCCAGCCGTCGCGACACAGACCGCGAGCTGGCAGCGGATCACGGTGCAGCAGGCGCCGTCGATCACCGTGGTCCGCCGCTCCGGGACTCAGTCCCCCCGCGCCGATGTGACCGCGGCGGTGCCCGCGGTCACCGCTGGCAGCGCCGTGGCTGCGACGCCGGAGCCCAGGCCGTACACGGCGACGACCGCTCCGGTGCTCGGAAAGGAGCCTGCCCTGAGCGCAGCGAAGGGAAGCGACAGGCGGTCGGAGACTGCACCGGGTCAATCGACGACGATGCTCCCCTCCTCCACACCGCCAGGCCTGGCGCGAGCCCCCCAGGATGCTGCCGGTCCGTCGCCGGCGTCCGAAGCGCAGCGCGCCACCTCTGCCCGGCGCGTTGGTCGCCTGATCGAGGCCGCGCGGTCGGGCAGCGCGGAGCGGGCCGAGGCAGCCGCCACGGAATACGTGCGCGAGATCCAGCAGCTCCGTCGCGAGGCCGAGCGGCCAGGGGATGGCGGGGAGTCCGAGCGGGAGGACGTGCTGGCCGAGATCGAGGAGGACCGGCGAGCGCTCGAGGCAGTGCTGCCCAACCTGCCCTCCCCCGTCTGGCGCTCCGTCGGACGTGCCATCGACGCCGCCCGGCGCGCTGCCGCCACGCCGTCGTCAGGCCGCGGCGAGGGCCACGAAAACGCTGGCCCCGAGCGGGCTTCCGATGCGCGCTCTTCGCCGACGAGTCTTTCGCCACGTCCCTCGCTCGCGGATCCCCGTCCAGCGCCGCAACCCGCACCGACCGCCGGCGCCGCGCCCGGGACGCCGCAGCCGGCGACACCGACCCGGATCTCGGGACCCCGCGCCCCGCGGCCGCCGGCGCGCCCTACCCCACCGTCGCTCCAATCGGATCGGTCCAGTCGAGGTGACGAGCAGCGCGGGCTGACCTCACCCCCGGCACCGCTTCTCCGTTAACGGATCCGGCTCAGGAACGGCGGCCGGGGGGTGAGGTCGGCCTGGGCGTGAAGCGGTCGGCGGGATCGGACGGAAGCGGGGAAGAGAGCGGCGAAAGGCACTAAATATGGGGCTGGGAGGTGCTCCCAGCCCCATATCTTGTGTCCCTGGTGGGCCATGCAGGACTCGAACCTGCAACCAGACGATTAAGAGTCGCCTGCTCTGCCAGTTGAGCTAATGGCCCAGACAATACGGCAGTCCCACCCGGACTGCCGTACGCAGCCATATTATAGGGTCAATCGGTCAGGGTGTCAAATCGGGAACTCCCAGGATTTTGGTCGCCGACGGCAGCAACCCTGGACCCGTTCTGCTAACATGGAGGCCATCTCAAGGGAGGGAGGCAGAGGGAAAACGATATGCACGAGTCCCAGTCGCCCGGCACACTTCCGCTGCGGCCGTTTGGGCCGACCGGCCTGCTGGTCCACCCGGTCTGCGTCGGCTGCGCGCCCCTCGGCAACATGCCCGAGACGTTTGCCTACGCGGTGCCCGAGGCCCAGGCGCTGGCTACCATCCGCGCTGTCTTCGACGGCCCCATCCGCACCATCGACACCGCCGCCTCCTACGGGGACGGCGAGAGCGAGCGGCGCATCGGCATCGTCCTGCGCGAGCGCGGCGGGCTGCCCCCCGGTTTCGTGCTCGGGACGAAGGCGGACCGCGACCTCGCGACCGGCGACTTCAGCGGCGACCAGATCAGGCGTAGCGTCGAGCGGAGTCTCCGGTTGCTGGGGCTCGACCGCATCCAGGTCATGCACCTTCACGACCCCGAGCACACCACCTTCGAGGCGGTGATGGCGCCCGGGGGGCCACTCGACGTCCTGGTCCGGTTCCACGAAGAGGGGGTCATCCAGCACTTCGGCGTGGCCGGGGGACCGATCGACCTGATGATTCGTTATGTCGAGACGGGGGCATTCGAGGCCGTGATCACCCACAACCGCTACACGCTGCTCAACCGGAGCGCCGAGCCCCTGCTCGCGGTCGCGGCCAGCCGGGGACTGGCGGTGATCAACGCGGCGCCCTATGGCAGTGGCATGCTCGCCAAGGGGCCAGGCGCCTATCCGCGCTACGCCTACCAGGACGCGCCGCCCGAGCTGGTCGAGCGGGCCCGCCAGATGGAGGCGGCCTGCGCTCGCTATGGCGTCCCGCTGGCGGCCGCCGCTCTCCAGTTCTCGCTGCGCGACCCCCGGATCACCACGACCATCGTCGGCCTGACCCGGCCTGAGCGGCTGGCGCAGACGATCGCGCTGGCGCAGCATGCGATCCCCGCGGCGCTCTGGCCGGAGCTGGACGCGCTGGCACCGCCGCCTTCCAACCCGGAAGAGCGTCGTGTTGCGCGCTGACCGCCGAACGCCCTCGACAAAATCGCGCCTGTCACCTATACTTTGCATATTGAGATCGTTGCGAACTGGGAGGAGCACTCGTTGGCCAATACGAAGTCGGCAATGAAGGCGATCCGCGTCTCCGCGCGTCGCCGGGCCATCAACCGTCCGATCCGGTCCGGTGTGAAGACCTTCGTCACGAAGGCCGAGCGGCTGATCGCGACGAATCAGCCCGATCAGGCGAGGGAAGCCGTCGCTCAGGCGATTCAGGCCCTGGACAAGGCGGCTGAGAAGGACGTCATCCACACCAACAACGCCGCGCGCCGAAAGTCGCGCCTGATGCACAAGCTCAACGCGGCGCTCGCCGCCGGCGCGCCGGCCTGAATCGTTTCCCAGGACCGATACGTCGCGGCCCTCACCCCGGCCGTCCGTGAAGCGACTCCCATCTGGGCCACGGTCGCTGCACGGCCGCCACCCCTCTTCCGCAGCCGCGACGGGGCGAGGGAGCTCACCAGGGTAGGTATCGGGGGGTTGGGGGGAGGAAAGGCGGTACAGGTGTTTGAGCCACTTCGTGTTGCGGTCGTCGGACTGGGGGGACTCGGCCGATACCACGCCGAGTGCTACCGGGCGCTGGCGGACAGCCGCATCGTCGCGGTCGTCGACTCGTCGTCGGAGGCGCGCGACCGCGCGGCCGCTCAGTTCGGCGTGCCGGCGTTCGCTTCGGCGTCCGCGCTGTGGCCGGCCCCACCGCAGGTCAGTCCGGCTGGCCGCATCGACGTGGTCGACGTCTGCACGCCGACGCCGTTCCATCACGAAGCGATCCTGGCGGCGCTCAACGCGGGCGTGGGTTGGATCGTGTGTGAGAAGCCGCTGGCGCGAACGGTCGCCCAGGCGAGGGAGATCGCCGCGGCAGCGCGTCGCACCGGGGCGACGCTGTTCGTCGGACAGGTCGTTCGCTTCTTTCCCGAGTTCATCGCCGCCCGCGAGGCCGTTGAGCGCGGCGACATCGGCCGCCCAGCGATCGTCCGGACGTCGCGGCGGACACTCTTCCCGCTCGCCGGGTGGTACGCCAATCCGGAGTGGAGCGGCGGCGTCATCTTCGATATGCTGATCCACGATTTCGACTGGCTTTGCTGGTGTTTCGGCGAGGTCGACCACGTCTACGCCCGGAGTCTCACCCGAAGCGGCGTCCCCCGACTGGACTACGCCCTCGTCACGCTCCGAATGGCCAGTGGCGTCATTGCCCACGTCGAAGGCTCGTGGGCGCACCAGCGGTTCAGCACCGCGGTCGAGGTCGCCGGCGACAGCGGTCTGCTTACGTTCGACGGTCTGGACGCCGCCGCTCTCCGCATCCAGCGGCGCGACGACCGGCCGTGGGTGATGCCGCGCGAAGCGGTGATGGGCAGTATCCCCGGCGGCGAGAGCCCTCACTTCCGCGAGATCCAGCACTTCGTCGAGTGCATTCGGCAAGGGCTGCCCCCGCGGGTAACGGTCGAGGATGGCCTGCGAGCCGTGGAGATCGCTACGGCTGCCGAGCGGTCGGCGGCGACCGGGCGGGTCGTCACGATCGCCGACGTGCGCGAGAGGTAACGAACGGAAAGAGCAAGCTGACCGATCAACTGCCCGGTCGCGGTCCCGACGTACCGACGTAGGCGGCTACCTTGTCGGGTGTCGGGTGCCCGAGATCGGCGATCCGCAGTCGCGTCAACTGACACCCGACACCCGACTCGCGGCGCGCCCGCGGTGAAAGCGGGCCACCTCGGCCAGCAGCAGCGGCCGGTCGCGTTGCGAGAGCGCCACCAGCGCGGCTCGCTCGCCCCGCTGGGCCGCGGCGAGCAGCGCAGTGGTGGAGGGACCAGCGAGGTCGGTCGGTGAGGTCATGGGGGAACCTCCTTGGTGGGGGGATACGGGCATCTCGGCGACGGGGGGAGGGTTTGGACCACGAAAGGCACGAAAGGGCGAGGGGGCGGGCCACCCCGCTTTCGGTAACACTTCCTATTGCGGCTGGCCCCCATTTAGCCCCTCTATCTGGTAGCCGACGGGGGGATTCGAACCCTCGGCCTGGTGTTTACGAAACACCTGCTCTACCGCTGAGCTACGTCGGCGATGGTGTCGACACCGGGAGGGTGACCCGGCACGACGGCTTGCTGGTGCACCCGGCTGGGTCGATAGCTAGGCTGGGGCCCGCCGTCGAGCCTCCGGACAGTCGGGGAGAGAGGACTTGAACCTCCGACCTCGCGCACCCGAAACGCGCGCTCTAACCAAACTGAGCTACTCCCCGAAATCGGGCAGCAATCCGACGGACACCCCGGCCATACTGCCCCGCGATTCACAGTATACCGAATCGGGCGCGGGAATGCAAGCCGGAGCTGGTGGCAACGGAGCTGGCAAGCCCTGAGTAGTCGTCAGTAATCAGTTGAGTGCTGATCGCTACGTACTTGGGATAGTCCGGTTGCCCGCGGGGGTTGGGCGCGCTATAATGCGGCTCGGGGACTTTGGAGCGTCGCCGATCGAACCGGGAGCGTCCCGGGGGGTCACGGTTTGCCACAAGGACACGAACAGCACCAAGGGGCTTCCGAGGGACAACACCTTGCGCAGCTCCTTGCCGGGAGGTGTCAGCGACATGCAGCTCAGCGGCGGGGAAGGCATGGCCAACGGCCACCGGCGCGTGCTACGAAGCAGGGCCCCGATCCGAATCGACCTGGCCGGCGGCTGGACTGATGTGCCGCCCTTCTCGACCCGCGAGGGCGGTGCCGTCGTCAACGCCGCCATCAACCGCTACACCTACGCGACCCTCATCCCCCGCGAGCAGGCGACGATCCGGATCGTCTCGGCGGACTTCGACCGCTACCTGGAGGTGCGCAGCTTTCGGGAGCTGGAATACGATGGGAACCTTGACCTCATCAAGGCCGCCATCCAGCGCCTGCGGATCCAGCAGGGCATGGAGCTGTTCGTCCGCTGCGACGCGCCGCCCGGCTCGGGGACCGGCTCGTCGGCCTCCATCAGCGTCGCCCTGATCGGGCTGCTCAACCGGCTACAGCAAGAGATGCTGAGCAGCCACGAGGTCGCCCGGCTTGCCTACCAGTTGGAGCAGGAAGAGCTCAACATCGCTGGCGGCAAGCAGGACCAGTACGGCGCGGCGCTGGGTGGCTTCAATTTCATGGAGTTCCACGACCCGGTCGTCAGCGTCAGCCAGCTCCGGCTGGCGGACAGCACGATCAACGAGTTGGAGAAGCGGCTCGTCCTGTGCTACACGGGCAAGTCGCGGCTCTCCGGCAACCTGATCTCGACGGTGATGAGCGCGTACCTGGAGGGCCGGGCCCGCACGGTCGCCGCGCTGCGCAACCTGCGCCGCCTGGCCCGGGACCTGAAGACCGTCCTGCTCACGGGCGACCTGGACGCCTTTGGCGAGATCCTCCTGGCGAACTGGCTGAGCCAGCGCGAGCTGGACGCGAGCATCAGCAACTCGACCATCGACGACCTCTTCGAGGTGGCGATGCGCCACGGCGCCATCGGCGGAAAGGCGCTCGGCGCGGGCGGGGGCGGCTGCCTGCTCTTCTACAGCCGGCCCGACGAGGAGCACCTGGTCCGGCAGGCGCTAGAGGCCCGGCAAGTTCAGGTGATCGACTTCAACTTCGACTACCGGGGTCTCCAGACCTGGGAGGCGTAGGCGCTTTGGTAGGATACCGGACGTGAAGCCGACGAGTGCCCCGGTCGCAACGCCGACCGATCGAATGCTCGAATTGCCCAGCGGGCGAGTACGCTACTGGCGTGAGGGGAACGGCCCGCCGGTGTTGTTCGTCCACGGGCTGGGTGCCAGCGTCGAGAGCTGGGAGCCCAACGTGGGCGTGCTCGCCGCCCGGTTCACCGCCTGCGCGGTCGACCTGCCGGGGTTTGGCCGCTCGGCGCGCGGCTCGCTGCCGTTCACACTACCGGGCGCCGTCCGCTTCCTGTGCGATTTCCTCGACGCGCTCGGCCTGGAGCGCGTCCATGTCGCCGGCAACTCGATGGGCGGCCTGCTTGCCCTGAAGCTCGCGCTCGACTGCTCCGCGCGCGTCGACCGCCTGGCGCTGCTGGCGACCGCCGGCGTCGGCCGCGAGGTGACGCTGGCCCTGCGGCTGGCGTCGCTGCCGCTCGTCGACCGGCTGTTCAGCGCCGGGATCTCCATCGGCCAGGCCGAAGGCGCCGTGCGGGGCGTCTTCGCGGATTCCTCGATGCTCGCGCCGAGCTTCATCCGGCGCTGGGCTGAGCTGATCGCCCAGCCAACTGCGGTCTCCGCCTTTCGCGAGGCGGTCGTGCACGGGGTGAACTTGCTCGGGCAACGGCGGGGGATCATCCAGCGCCACCGGCTGCCGGAGATCGCCGCCCCCACGCTCATCCTCTGGGGAGATCGTGATCCGGTCATCCCGGTGGCCCACGCCCACATCGCCGCCCGCCACATCCCCAACGCCCGGCTGGTCATCCTGCCCGGCTGTGGCCACTGTCCCCAATTGGAGCGCCCCGAAGAGGTCAATCGACTTCTCGAACAATTCCTCACCGCCTGATGGGTGTGCAACCTGCACAAAGCGAGGAAGCGTTTTTCCGTCAAGTCCTACTTGACGGTCCAAAAAAGGCCGTGCCAATCTGTGTCCATGAGCACGATATTCCCGCGAGGCGACGGGTAGATCGCTCTACGAGCCGCGATTCGAGCACGACGCATGCGGCGTCGGATTTGTGGCCGACATTCACGGGCGCCGGAATCACGACATGATCGTCAAGGCGGTCGAGTCGGCCATCAACGTGACGCACCGGGGCGCCGTGAGCGCCGACCGGAAGATGGGCGACGGAGCCGGCACTCTCACCCAGGTCCCGCGGAAACTGCTGGCGCGCGAGCTGGCACGCCTCGGCATCAGCGTCCCGAGCGTCGACGAGGTCGGCGTGGGGATGTTCTTCTTCCCGCCCGAGGCCCCGGAAGCGCAGCAACGCCTCAAGAGCTTCGTCGTCGAGACGTTGTTCCGGTTGGACCTGCCCCTCCTTGGCTGGCGGGCGGTACCGGTGAATCCGACCGCACTGGGCGACAAAGCCCGGCGCACTCAGCCGCTCGTCGAGCAAGCGCTGGTCGCCCGACCGGCTGAACTCACCGCGGACGCGTTCGAGCGCACGCTGTTCCTGGCCTGCCGCCTGATCGAGCGGCGCGCCGCCGATGCCGGCTATCGCGACTTCTCCGTCCCGTCGTTTTGCCACCGTACCGTCGTGTACAAGGGCCTGTTCGTCGCGCCGCAGCTCGCGGAGTTCTCTGATACCTACATAGTCGGAACAGCGAGGAACAGCAATGTCACGAGCGTCCCCCCCTCCGTTACGTGTCGCCGTCGTCGGCGCCGGCGCGGTCGCCCGGCTGCGCCATCTCCCGGCGTTTTGCCTCGCCCAGCAGCAGGGACTGGCCCGGCTGGTCGCCGTCTGCGATCCGGTCGAGCGGGCCGCGCTGGCGGTGGCGGAGGAGTTCGCCGTCCCCAACTGCTGCTTCGACTACCGCGAGGTGGTCGCCCGTGACGACATCGACGTGGTGAGCGTCGCCACGCCGAACGCCTACCACGAGGAGATCGCCATCGCCGCGCTCGAGGCCGGCCAGCACGTGATGTGCGAGAAGCCGCTGGCGCTCACCTACGCGGGCGCTCGCCGCATGGCCGAGTCCGCGCGGCGCCTCGGGCGCCAGACGTCAGTCAACTTCCGGTACCGGTGGATACCGAGCGCGCGCTTTCTTGCCGAGCTGGTGCGGAGCGGCGAGATCGGCGACGTCTACCACATCTACCTGAACTACTTCAACTCGGCGCTCCAGGACCCGAACACCCCCATCCGCTGGCGCCAGCAGCGCGCTGAGAGCGGAAGCGGCATCCTCGGCGACCTCGGGTCACACATGATCGACCTGGCCCACCTGCTCGTCGGCCCGGTCCGGCGTGTCAGCGCGCACCTGACCACGTTCACTCGCGAACGACCGGTCGTCGGTGGCGGCCGGGCGCCGGTGGACGTGGACGACGCGGCGACGTGCGTCGTCGAGTTCGCCTCCGGGGCAACGGGAGTGATCAACGCGAGCGGCTGCGCGCTGGGGCGCGCGAATCACCAGCGCGTCGAGCTGTATGGCACGCGGGGCGCGGCCATCTACGAGATCGAGAAGTGGGACCGGGGCGGCGACGCGCTCCAGGTGTGCTTCAGTGCCAGCCAGGGGCGCCTGGCCGGTTTTGCGCCGGCGGCCGTCCCACCCGAGCACACGGCCAGCACCCCGCTCCACCCGTTCCTCGACTTCCTCCGGGCCATCGCGGCTGGCCGGGACCCGGCCGTGACCTTCGAGGACGGCGCCCGGGCCCAGGAGGTGATCGAGGCGGCCGAGCAATCGGCACGGGGGGGCGGCTCGGTCAATCTGCCGCTCCTTTCAGCAGGATGAGCAGTCGTATAGTAGGCAAGTCCTGTGGCACCAGCGCGGGCTTGTCGGCCTGATCCAGATAGGCGGTATCTCCACATATCTGACCCGGCTACACCAGGAATGAGGTACGGCTGGCGCCTGGCCGCGGGCGGTAGTTCCAGTCAGGTCTGGATGTGGTCGCACTGCGAAAGCAGTACGGTCGGGATCTGCTCATGTGGGGCGGACTGGACAAGCGCGTACTCCGGCAGGGCAGGAAGGAGGTAGATATGTCGATGAGCACAGAGCCACGGGTCACCCTGACCACGGCCACGGACACGGTGGAGTTCGGAGCGAAGTCTGGCCGACTGCTGTCCTTCCGCAGCAGGTCTGCCCCCGACCAGGAGTTCATCGAGGCCGGCGCGGTCGCTCCGGCGTTCGTCGTGCAGTACCTGGACGATGGCCGCCGGTATCGTCAGCTTACGTCGTCGCAGGCCGAAAATGTGGAGGTAAGCGTCCGCGAGGAAGGCGGCAAGGTCACGCTGACGGCCTGCTACCGCCGGCTTGGCGGCCTTGACCTCGACGTCACGACGACGGTATGGGCGGCGCCGGACGCACGGTTCAGCTACTGGTCCATCGCCCTCGCGAATGACGCGGACCTTCTGATCACGGACGTGCAGTTTCCCTTTGTGGTCCTGCGCTACCGACTGGCTGGCTCGCCCGGGAGTGAGGCGCTACTCTGGCCGTACTGGGCTGGCTCGCTCGTCAAGAGCCCCCGCCCGCAGGACCTGCTGCCGGATTGCCCGCATACCTGGCAGATGCGCCCCGAGAACGCGCCCTGGTCGCACTATCCGGGCGAGATCACCGCTCAGTTCATGGCCTACTACAACGATCGGGCCGGCATCTATATCGCTTGTCAGGATGATTCCGGGCGGATCAAGAGGATCAGGCCGGTCCATCACCAGCCGGGGCTGCGCCCGGGTATTACCCACGTCGGCGACTGGCCACGGCGGG
>JACPQP010000437.1 GCA_016190465.1 Chloroflexota bacterium | reverse complement strand
GGGGGAGCCGCCTCCCCCCTCCCCGACGCGGGGAGGGGGGCAGGGGGGAGAGGTCCGGCCCGGGGCGTCCCACAAGACCGCGAGCGCTCCCCCCTTACCTGCTGAGCCACTCGGCCGCCCGGAGGGTATTCCGCAGGAGCGTGGCGTTCGTCATCGGCCCGGTGCCGCCGGGGACCGGCGTGATCGCTCCCGCCCGCTCGCGCGCCGACTCGTAGTCGACGTCGCCGACCAGCTTGCCGTCGACGACGTTCATCCCGAAGTCGAGCACCACCGCGCCCTCCCGCACCATGTCTCCGCGCACCAGCCCCGGCCGGCCGACGGCCACGGCCAGGATCTCGGCCTCGCGGGTGAAGCGGGCCAGGTCGGGCGTACGGGAGTGGCAGATGGTCACGGTCGCCTGCTCCTGAAGCAGGAGCAGCGCGAGGGGCTTCCCCACGATCTCGCTTCGGCCGACGACGACGGCGTAGCGTCGGGCCATCGGGCAGCCATAGTGCCGCAGGAGCTCGATCCCGCCCAGCGGCGTCGCCGGGATGAAGGTGGGACCGCGCCCCGTGAGCAGGCGACCGAGGTTCAGCGGATGGACCCCGTCGACGTCCTTCTCCGGCGCCACCGCGTCGACGACGGCGTCCCGGCTCAGGTGCGGCGGCATCGGGAACTGGATGAGGATGCCGCTGACGGCCGCGTCCGCGTTCAGCGCGCGCACCTCGCCCAGCGCCGCGTCCGGGCTCGCCGACTCGTCGAGCACGACGACGCGGGCCCCCATCCCGACCGAGCGGAAGAGCCGATCGATCTGGCGGGCGTAGCGGTCCGAGGCCGGGTCGTTGCCGACGCGAAGCACCGCGATCCCCGGGGCCCGGCCGTGACGGGCGACGAACGCCCGAACCGCCTCCGAGACCTCGGCTCGCGCCTGTTCCAGTCCGGGACGGCCATCGAGGAGCAGGGGCGCCGCGATCACGAGCGCCCCCGCAGCTTCTGTTCGACGATGGTCGACATCTCTCCCTCTACCGCTTCGGCTTCCGCCACGAGTCGGCCGATCGTCTGGCTCGCCTCCTGCACAGCGGAAGCGTCTTTGATGACACCGAAATTGCTCTGAAGGGTCACGGCGACGCCGCGGAGCGCCGCCAGCGCGAGCTGTGCCCCGACGGCGGTGTCGCTCACGATCCCGGGGTTGCCCTTTTCGGCGACGACCCGCGCCAACTGGAGCGTCTCCACACAGGCCTCGGCGATGCGGAAGAGTGGCTCCATAGCGCCGCGAAAGGCCGCCTGGATGGCGGCTTCTCGCGCGGTCCGCTCCTCGAGCGTGCCTCGGGGAAGCCGATAGGCGGCGGAGACTGCGCCGTAGGCGCGGGCATCCTCGTCGACCAGCGCAAGCAATCGCGCCCGCACCTCTTCGGACGCCGCCAGCGCGCGGGCGATCTCGGCCTCCACGTCGCGAAAGCGCGGCCGGCCGACGGTGAGGTTGCTGACCATGCTGACGAGCGCGGCGCCCAGGGCGCCGGCCAGCGCCGCGGCCCCGCCGCCTCCCGGCACCGGCGTGCCCGCCGCGAGCTGATCGGTGAACTCTTTCAACGAGAGATCGCTGTACATAGCGATCTCAGTCTACCGCCCGAGCGTGCCCTCCGTCAATACCTCTACGGTCTCCCGGGAGGGTGGCGGCTCGACGGACCTTCACTTCGACGAGCTCGCCGCGCGCTTTTGCCTGGCCGAGATAGCCAGGTCCGGCCAGCTCCTCGCGGAACTCCTCCGGCGTGTAGCAGTGCAGATCGAGGGCGATGCGCCATCCACCGGCCTTCCGCCAGAGCTCACCCCGATCCAGAGCACGGCGCAGGAGTGGCTGCTCCGCAAACGCTTTGGCCACCGCGACCACATCGTAGTCGCTGCCCAGCCGGGCCGTGCCCCGGGCACGCGACCCAAAAAGGTACAGCCGGGCCCCATACCGCTCGCGCATCAAGCGGGCAAACCTGACGAGCAATTCCTCTTGCGCGGGGTTCACCTGGACGGTCCTGGCAGCAACGTTCTCACCCACGCGATGACCTCCTCTGCCGATCGGATGGCTGCTTGCGCATCCTCCTCCCCGATGAGCTCGGCAGGTATTGGCTCACTTGCCCGAGCCGACGGATAGCGCGTTCGCTCGAAGATGGGCTCCAAAAGGGCGATCGCCGCGCTGACACCAGCAGGAACGTCCGCCGCACGCTCGATGATTCGCTCGGCGCACGCCCGAAGATCGTGCGTCCAACCCGGTTCTGCGCGGTGCACGTGCCAGTGCGCCGCCTTCAAGGACTTCTCCCACCGCCTGATGGGCAAGATACGCAGCCACGTAGTAGCCACCGGGCTGGAGCACTCTTCTCGCATTCCTGAGGTCGTGCTCTGCCTGCCGCCAGAGTCGCTGACCCATCAGGACCGTTCGCGGAATGCCCGGCTCGCTTCGCCCTTGTGAGTGCCCACTCGTCTCCACAGCCGAAGTATACCTCATCAGGTGTTGCGGTACCATTCGGGCATTCAGGGGGGTGTGCCTCCCGGCATCGTTGACAGGCCGTGCGTCGCCTGGTACGCTGCGGATAGGCTGAGTGATCTGACCCTGGCCCCCTTTCCGGGGAGGACCTAACCGCCTGGCCCGCCGTTCCTGAGCCGGGTCCGTCTCGGGAAGGGGGGACCCCACCCCAGCTCGGATGGCGGCGGGTACGGCCCTCATCCCCCGGCCCCTTCCCCCAATACTGGGGGAAGGGGAGCAGCACGGCCCAACCCCCTCGCCCAGTATTGGGAG
>JACPQP010000043.1 GCA_016190465.1 Chloroflexota bacterium | reverse complement strand
CCGGTTTCGCCCCTTCCCCTTTTCCCCTCTTGCCCTCCGGTTTGTGGTTCACTTCACTCATCTGGTCACCTGCTTGAGCGAGCGAATGTGGTTGGAGAGATAGCGGCTCAGCTCCAGCGCCGCCGCACGCAACTGGTCGTGCTTCGGTGGATCGAGGTAGCCGACCTCCAGGGCGACGCGCAGCAAGCTGCGCACCTCACCTGCCGAGCCTTTGGCCACGTTCAGAAACTGGATGTACTCGCCACGGGACGCGCGCTCGAACCCCTCCGCGATGTTCGTGGGGACGGAGACCGCGGCCCGCCGCAACTGATCCCGCAGCCCGAAGTCCCGACTGATCTTCCCATCGTCCGTGAGCACGTACACCTGCTTGACCAGTTCGATCCCCCGCTGCCACACGATCAGATCCTCGAACGTCTGAATCTTCCGCCTCTCCACCCCCTCCTTTCCACCTTCACCCATTCCCCGTTTCCCCCTTCCCCCTCATCGTGCCCGTTTCGCCCTTTCCCCTCATCGCACCCGTTCCCCTCTTCCCCGTTTCCCCTTTTTCCCCTCATCGTGCCCGTTTCCCCTTTTCCCCCATCGTTCTTCCCCTACCGGATCGAGCGCGGCACAAGCCCGAGGATGTTCCCGAGGTTGCCCACGCGCCGGAGGATTCGTTCGGAGTTGAGCTGCACGGCGAAGCGGTGGGTCTGGGACTTCCGGACCGTGCGCCGGCCGTCCCGGTAGCTCACGGCGACGGCGAGCACCCGGGCCATCGAGCCGGCACGCCGCTCTTCGTCGGTCGCGTCATGCGGGTCGGGACGGAAGCGGTAGACCACCTCTAGCCCCTCGGCGGGCACGTACAGCACCTGGTGGGGCAGGGTCACAGTGCCTGGCTCACGTCCGTAGGTCGCGTCGACCTCGACCCGGACCTCGTCGGGGCCGTCAACCCCGGCTCGCTTGACGACCATCCGGAACTCGATCTCCTCGCCCTCGACCGTCTCGCTCGGCCCGGCGAGCGCGCCCAGCGCGAGCAGCCCCTCCTCGCGAGGCTTGACCCGGAGCACGGCCATGGGGATCACGAGCTCCTGGATCGAGATCCCACCGTGCGAGTAGGCGTCCGGGTTGTAGTGCGAGTCCTGCCGGCTGAAGGAGTAGCCGACCCGCGGGAAGACGACGGCGCCGTACTCCTTGTGGAGCGTGGCGCCGGCCTTCAGCGTCCGGGTCTCCTCTTTGGGCATTCGGATCTGCTCCGGCGTGAACGCGACGACGTTCGCACGCACCTTCCCCGGAACGTCAGCCTGGCCGATGGGGACACGCAGCAGGCAGTTCAGGTACGAGCAGTCCTGCAGCTCGTTCAGGTCCTGCTTGTTGAACCAGAGGGGCTCGCGGCCGACCCGGCCGAAGCCGTGGTCCGCAGTCACGAAGACCTTGGTCCCCGCCGGGAGTCCGCGGACGATCGCCATCACCTCGGTGTCGATGATGTTCTTCAGGTGCTGCTCGTAGATGAAAGCGAGCGGGCGGCTCGGCACGTCGCGTCCGTCGGGCCGAGTCTTGACCGTGATCTTGTGGAGCTCCTTGTCGCACAGCTCGAAGATGTACACGTCGAGCTTGCCCGCCCGGTACCGGACGGTCTCGCCGGTGCCGGCCCCCTCGGGGGTGAGCACCTCGACCTCCGCGGTGAAGCCCAGTTCCCGCGCGAGCGCAGCCTTAAGCAGCTTGTCCTCGCCCGCCCGACTATCGAACTCGTCGGCGTAGGCGCCGGCGCAGATGGCCTTTCGGGTGATGTGGGTCTCGGAAGGCAGCAGCGACGACGCCGGCAGGTCGGCAATCAGCTCCATTCGGTCCACGAGCATCGGTTTGAGCAGCTCGTCCCAGATGTCGTAGCGCATGCCGTCGAAGACGAGGAGCACGGCCCTCTCGCTCTGAGGATCCCAGTTGGGTTTGAGGCAGCGGCGTAGGAACTGGCTGGTGAGCCGGACGGGTCCGTCCTTCGCAACCCAGCCGGGGTACTGTGCCGCGATCATCTCCTGGAAGCGGAGGTTCAGCTCGTCGATCTGGCGGTCGACCTCCTGTGACGTCGCGCGAACTCTCTGGCGGATGCGATCGAGAGCGTTCTCGAACGTCGAGGGCAGGGCGTCTTTGTCCCGCGGTAGGAGGTTCCGGTTGTCGACCAGTCGCTCGAGCGCCGAGAGGTAATACTCGAGGCGATTGACCCTCTTCTCGTTCCAGAACTTGCGGAAGAGCTCGTAGGTGAGCTGGTCGGTCTTGAGGACCTTGAGCTGCTTCGTGGCCGCGGCCAGCTCGACCCGCAGCACCTGGACGTCGCGGGCGAGCCGATACGCCTCTTTGAGGTCCGACCAGGCAGCCGCGGACCGGGTGTCGGCGAAGCACGGCTCGCCGCCGGAGGCCTCCGGGAAGAGCGCTGCGGCAACCCGTGCGTGCTCGTCCTGGGCGGGTTGAGCCGAGAGGAGGTCGTCGAGCGCTAACAGGAGAGCCAGTGAGCGTACCAGGGTCGAGTAGCGCTCACTTACGATCGCGCGGGCGAACCTGGCGGGCTCGGTCAGCTTCATCTGGTCCAGGAGGAGGAACTGGAGCGCGTCGCGGTCGAGGCTCTGCTCGACGGCCTCAAGGTCGCGGTTCGCCTGCGCCGGGTCCAGACCTACCAGCTTCGGCGCCGAGTTGCGAAGCAGCTCGGCCCCTATGCCGGAAAGCGGGGCGAGTGAGGGATCGACGTTAGCCAGCAGCAGGGCCCAGTTGTCCAGGTGCTGAGCCAGGATGGCCGACAGGTAAAAGGCGCGGATGACCGTGTCGGCGTCGTGGTCTCCGAACCAGCAGAAGGGGGCCGGAGCCTGGCGGAGCTGCTCGCGGATGGGCCCGGTCACCTCGGGGAGGAGGAGGTCCAGCTCGGCCAGCGCCTCGTGGCCGAGCAGCCCGATCTTCCAGTAGTCCTCGGCGTCAAGCCGCTTGAAGGCGCTCTCGGCGATGCCCAGGGCGGCGGCGGCGACGATGGCCCTGAAGTCCTGGTCGGTGAACCTGCCTGGATGCGCCGTGCGAAGGTTCTGGTGAGCGCGCAGGACCCCCGCCAGATGGCGCACGATCAGCCGCGCGTAGTGGGGATCGTCCGTCTCCAGTGGCCAGTGCGGATCGCCCGTCGCCTCCTTGAGGTACCGCTGGAGGCTCAGCTCGATCCGCGCCTCGGGCGGCGTCTCGGCGAGCACGTCGGGGTAGAAGGGCGGCGGCGCCGTCGTCCCCCGCGGACTGGTCCGCCTCCTGGCCGACGCCTGGTCCAGGACGAGCAGGCGGCAGGTCTCGGAGTCCTCGATCGCCTGCTCGTACAGCTCGCGGAAGACCAGGTTCGTCGCGGCGACGATGGCCGTGAGGCCGTGCTGCTGGGCGAAGCGGTGGGCGTCGGCCTCGGACAGCAGCCGCAGCGGATCGCGCACCACGACCCGCGCGCTCTCCCGTGCGGCCTCCAGTCTGACCAGAACCCACTCGCGCAGCGTCGTCGCCATCGCTCCTCCCCCCTACTCGACCTGAAGCATCGGCAGAGTGTCCTCGGTCGCCTCGATGGCCCGAAGCTCGGCCTCGAGGTAGGCGCGAAACTCCTCGGACAGCTGGCCGAGCTGCCCCTCCTCGACCGTGGCGCGGCTCGGCTTGAAGTCGGCGAGCCTCACCTTCCGCACCACGATCCGCCTCAGATAGCGGTTGATCGTCCCGACGATGCTCGGGTCTTTCAGGCTCTGCTCGACCAGGTAGGCCCGCAGCGCCGACCGCTCGGTGCGCTCGAGGACCCCCGCGATGATCGCCTCGCCTCTCCCCTGCCGCAGCCGCGCGCGGACCGACTCGCTCAGGAAGACCTCGACCTTTCGGTCCAGCGTCCCGTCGAGGAGCGCGCGGCCGTCCCGCAGCGCGGCCTCCGCGGCCTGGAGGTGCCCCGCCGCGTTCGCGAACGAGAGCCCGCACTGGTGCTCGGGGCGGCTCCGAAGCTCGGCGGCGACCGAGCTGCGCGACGGCGTGGGGCAGGCGAACACCCCGCGGCCCAGCGCGACGATCTGCCCTTCGAGCGCGGCGGCGGCGGCGGGCTGAAGGGCGGTGATCCCCTCGAGGACCTTCAGCGCTCGCAGGTCGTCGCCAACCAGGATCGCCTGGATCCCCTTGCGGAGACCCTCCAGTCGGTCGATCGCCGAGTCGTGGAGAGTGGAGTACACGCCGGTGTACTCGACGAGCAGCGACTCCAGCGTGCCGCTCTCCCCTGCCACGGGCGGGGAGTGGCCGATCAGCTCGGTCCGCAGCTTCACCTCGGAGTCGATGAACGGCTGCGCCTGGGACAGCTTCTCGGCGAGCTGCCGCTGGGAGGCCCGCGTGCGCTGGAGATCGGGGAGGTCGGGCAGCGGGTAGTCGCGGTAGGCGCAGGCCGCCCGCAGCTCGGCCTCGTAGCCGAAGAATCGCTTCAGGTCGCGGTAGTTCCGCAACCGAACGGCCAGATCGTCCACCTCGGCCGCGCTGGCGGCATTCGTGTCGAAGGCCTGGTAGCCGAAGGCCTGCTTCAGCCCGTAGAGGATCAGGCTGATGTCGTCGCCCGTGGTGATGTCGATGCCGAAGAGGTCGCGGCACTGCTCCAGCGGCCGCGCGTACGGGTTCGGCGACCCGAGCCGCTCGAAGAGACCCTTCGCTCGCTGCGACAGTCGAGTCGCGGCGTCGCCCTCGGCGGCGAAGAGCTCGCGAAGGCGGGCGCGAGACGCCGAGATCTCCGCATCGTCGTGGGTGTCAGGGATCGGCGCGCCCAGGAGCTTCTCGGCGTAGGGGCGCAGGACCTCCCAGTTCTCGGGCCTCGCCAGCTTCTGGACCTCGGCGAGCGCGTCGAGGACCCGCGCCGAGAAGTCCACCCCGGCGATGCTCGCGTAGTCGATGGTCGGCTGGGAGAGCCCCGCCCGCGGACCGAGGCTCACGCGGACCTTCCCCTGCTGCACCAGGCAGAGGAGGTAGATCTGGACCATCCGTCGGGTCAGCCCGTAGCTCTTCCCGTTCCAGGCGCTGCGGATGCCCGTGAAGTTCTTGTACAGGGTCTCCAGGTTCATCCTCTGGCGCTCGTCGGCCAGGTTCTCATCGAGGAAGGCCCACAGGTCCTGGACGTAGCGGTTCTCCGAGACGTCGAGGACCCGCTCAGCGCTCCGCTTGACGATCCGCAGCCCCGCGGCGAAGTTCTGGGCCGCGCTCACGTCCTGGTTCGGCCGCGTCTCCCGCGGGATTCCCCCCTTCTTCACGATGCCGTTGACCACCTTGGCAGCATCGTCGCGGCGGAAGGGGATCGCGCCGTCGAACCTGATGTCCCGCGACTCGTAGGTCGCGGTCAGCACGCGGTCCACGAGCGGCCCGAGGATCGCCCGCAGCTCGCCCGCCACCCGAAACTCCAGCTCGCTGTGGCCCAGGGCGTCGATCCGCCCACGGCCGTAGCTCCCCTCGACGATCTTGGCGATCGTGCCCAGGTCCGCCCGCAGCGCATTGGCGACCCAGGTGACAACGGCGACCGCGTCCTCGGTCTCCTTCCCCTGCCAGTCGCGGACCAGCTTGCGGTAGGCGGCGAAGTCGATTAGCCGCTCGCGCTCGTCGGGCGTAAGCTCGGCGGGCGTCCAGAGCAGCACGCGCGGGTCCTTCCGCTGCTCCAGGAGCGTGACGACGCTCGGGGCGAGGACGGGCCTGGTCGCCACGAAGACGGCGAAGTCGTGGTCGGTCTCGTCGGTGGCGATCGGCGGCAGCGCCCGGTTCCCCGCCAGGAGGTCGGCGAAGTCGCGCATACCGACGACGCCCCCGATCTGGCGGCCCTGCCAGAGCAGGTCTACGGGCTGGTCGCTGGCGCGGGCCTGAGAGCGGTCCTTCCAGTCGCCGACGAACGGGGCGATGTCGCGGAAGATCGACCGCACGCCTCCCGAGAGGTCCACAGTCATCTGGCGAGTGCGGACGGGCCACTCGTCCAGGGCCACGAGGTGGAGCCAGGCGTCGCGCACGGCGACCTCGCTCCGCTCCACCTCGTCCCGCGCCCGACGAAACTCGAACCGCGGGTCGACGCCCGTGAAGACGGGGTCGAAGCGGTAGCGGGGGCGGCCCTCCTCGCCCGTCGTCTGGACCACCTGGCGGAGCTCGCGCTTGAGGCTCTCGGCCAGCGACTCGTAGTGCTCGACGTTCTCCTCGACGGTGGCGTCGCCGTCGCGCTCGATCAGGACCGCGTTGGCAATCTCCTCGGGGGGAAGGCCCTGGAGGCGAGTCCTGGCGACGTGGTAGAGGAAGAGGGTCTGGAGGGTCCTGATCGCCTTATCCCGATGGACCTTCAGCATCCCGCGGGTGAGGGCGTCGATCTGCCGCCGACAGGCCTCGTAGGCGCGGTACTCCGACTCGCGGCTCGTCTGGATGGCGACCAGCCCCGCGTGGACGCCGCTGGGGTCCTCCTCGTAGCGGACCGTCTCGTCGAAGAGCTCCCAGAGCCGAATCAGCTCGCTGCCCCGACTGGCCACCTGGTGCTTCAGCGTCTGGTGCATGAAGTGGATCGCCGAGCGCGTGGTGGTCAGCTCGTAGGTGATGAGCCGCAGGACTTCGAGGGCGGGCCGATGGAACGGGAAGAAGTGGCGGAACTCGGCCTCGCCGATGCTGTTGGGCCAGGAGAAGCCGCGCCTGTAGTGCAGGTAGTAGCTGCCGATGGCCGCCTCGTCCGTGATCTCCCTGACGCGGGCCAGGACAATGTCGTAGTAGTCCCTGTCTTTCTCCAGCAGCTTCACCAGCTTCAGCCGATCATCGGCGATGATGTTCTTCACGCCCATCCTGCTCTCGATGGCCTGCTGGGCCGAGCAGACTGTCCAGATCGGGAGGTTGTGCACCCTGGCGAGCCGATTGGCCAGGACCACCAGGGTCTGCTCGTCGTCGGTGCGCTGGTCCTCGCCGCGGTTCTTCGTGAAGAGCGAGACCTCGTCGAGGATGAGCAGCACCCCGCTGTACCCCTCGGCCAGGATCGTCTCGACCAGGTGCTTGAGGATCTCCTCGGTCTCGGCCGCGACGTGGGGCTGGACCTTGAGGTATTCGGTGTAGAATCGCCAGAGCTTGTTCCCGCAGCTCCGCTTGTACTCGGGCGATCGGTTCTCCTGGATGGTGCGGATGAACTCGTCGACGTCCTGGAACTCGTCCACCTCGAAGAAGCGGGGATCGCGGAGAAACCTGCGCAGGTCGGCGCGATACCGATCCAGGTCCTCGGCGACGAACCGATCGGCGAGCAGCTCGGCGGGATAGAGCGAGAGGTTCTTCCCGATCTCGAGCTGGAGCTGCTCGCGGGCCGCGTCCAGGATGTACTCGGTGAGCCTGCGCCCCGCGTCGCCGAGCCCGATGGCGCCACCCCCCGCCCCGACCAGCGTCTTGACGATGACGAAGATACCCTTTCCGGTTTCGCCCCTTCCCCTTTTCCCCTCTTGCGCCACCCCGAGGATGCCCGACTGGCCCCCACTGCTCTTGGCGGCGAGGCCCTCCTCCCAGAAGCGGTAGAGCCACTCGCGCCTGCCGCGACCCGCCTTCCGCTCCTTCTCGGCGACGATCTCCCAGGCCGCGGGGCAGCCCAGGGCGAGGGCCGCGATGAAGCAGAGGAGGTGGGACTTGCCCGAGCCGAACTCGGCCTGGACCCAGTACCCCTGGCCGATGGGGTCGTCCCGCCGCTCGCGGCGATAGGGGGCGGCCATCCGACGGAAGATGTCGTTGAGAAAGTCCCGCACGGGGTTGATCTGGAACTCCTCGATGGTCTGCACCTCGGGCTGGCGCCCCCGTCGCGCCTCGGACGAGTTGCCGTCCGCCCAGACGTGCTGCTCCAGGGAGTAGACCGAGATGATCCGCTCGGGGACGGAGCAGATCTCGTCGAGGCTCTTCCGCGACGTGAGGAGATCTTCGCCTCTGGCCATCGTCCCTCCTCGCAGTTCTCTTCGCAGTTCTTGTCGCAGTTCTTCTCGCTGTCGTTGTCGAACAGGCGGTGATCAGGCCGTGAGTTCCCAGAGGTGGTTGTCGGCGATCAGGTTGGTCGGGAGCGTGTAGCTGCCCTCGCCCAGATCGGGGAACAGGACGATCCTCCCCCGCTCGCGACGACCAGGGAGGAGGAGGATGATGCGCCGGTGGTCGGTGGCCAGGACCCGCAGAGGGCTCAGCTCGACGCCGTAGGCGAACAGAAGCTCCAGGTTGGCGAGGACGACCAGCCCGTCCTGCTTCAGCCGCGCCCGCAGGGCCTGGTCGAACACCTGGCCAACACGCGCGCGGACGGGCTCGGGCATCTTCGCCTCGTCGGCCGCGAGCTGGCGGAACTCGTCGTCGGGGATCGCGTCGAGGATGTCGCGGTTGATCGACCTGGGCGCGGGAAAGGGGCGCCCGTCAGGGGCGCGCGCCTGCTGGAGGCTCCTGGCGAAGGCCTCGAGGGCTTGATACGTGCCGAGGACGGCGTAGAGGTGGCGGCCCGTGGGCACGGCCAGCCTGGCGCGGAGGCTCTCGACGATCGCGGCGTCGTTCACGCGGGGCCACCTCCACCCACCAGCGCGTCGACGGCCTCGCCGAGCGCCCACCTGGTCGTGAACTGGCGGACGCTGTCGATCTGGGAGACCTTGCTGATGATCCCCAGGTCGCGCAGCTCGTACAGCGCGGGGAGAATCCGCGCGGGGTCCCAGAGCATGGCGCGGATCGCCTGGTTGCTCTCCAGCCTGGCGATGTCGTACATCCCAGGCTCGGGGAACTCGCTGTGGAGCACGAAGGCGAACGACGGGAGCAGGATCTCGCGGTAGGCGAAGCTGAGGTGCGCGCGGTCGGCCCTGGCGACGCCCGCCGCGACGAGGGCGGCGACGACGGCGTGGCTGGTGTCGTGGACACCCCTGGAGTCAGGGAATCGCTGAGCGAGGTAGCCCCGCAGCCGATCGCGGCCCAGCCGTCCACCCCCGATGCTCGGCAGGAGGAGATCCTCGACGACGCGGCGCATCAGCGGCTCGACCGCGCAGAATCGATAGAAGCAGACATCTCGAAGCTCCTGCCGATCGGCGTACCGCGTGGCAAAGCGACGGAGGGCGCGGTCGGCCGTCCCCGAGGGGAACATGCGCTGCACGATGTAGCTGGCGTAGCGCTGGCGGGTCTCCACGGCGCTGAAGGGCAGGCTGCTTCTGACGAACGCCCGCACCTCGTCCAGGGACTCGGTGTCGGGGAGCCTGGGGAGCAGCTCGATGGCCTCGCGGAGCACCGCCTTCCCGAAGAGCACCTCGCCTCGGCGGGCGAGGGCCTGCGCCGCCGCGGGCGGGCGGGCCTCGCCGGCGAAGCGCTCCCTGTCGCACGGCGGGGGAGCCCCCGCGACGACGGGCAGGCTCCCCTCGTCGCTGGCCCGCGAGGAGTCCTCGTCGACGTCCACGAGATGGAAGAACGTCACCTGCTTCGGATCGACGAGGCGCGTCTCCGCCTCTGACGCGGCGAGCGTGGCGCGGATCTGATCGACGAGCTTGAGGAGGACGGCGGTGTGCGCGCCCACGCCCTCCTGGGCGCAGAGGTCCTGCGGGTCGGCCGCGAGGACACCTTTCAGGCCTCCGAACGCCGAGAGAAGCTTCGCCGCGAGCGGTTGAACATCCTTCTGGGGGATGGCGTAGGACAGCAAGAGCTCGAGCAGCGCCGCGTCGGTGCGCGCGTCGGCATCGCCCGCGAGGAGGCGCTCCTTGAGCCGCTGTCGATGGCCGATGGCCGATGATCTGGCGGAACCGACATCGGCAGCGCCTGCCGCTGCCCTCGCCTCGCCGCCAACCGCAACGCTCTGCATCGCAGCACTCTCCTCGAACGGCATGGTTGCACACACTCAGCACACTTGGCAAGAGGCAGACCGGATAGCTTCTGCCACAAACCGTGGCACGAAACGGCGATTCCCATCGACATCTGCTGTCAATCCACTGTCAACTTGCTGTCAGCCCCAGCGCGTCAGACCAGATTCCTTTGCGACCGGCCGCCACTCTCTGCTACGATATGGGGGTGAGAGATCACGGTCTGACGACCACCTGGAGATGTCGATGTCGCTGAGTGCCCTCGCCTATCGTCCCCACCTTCCCGTAGACAGCAGTCAACCGAGCAAGTAGTCTTGAACGTCGTCGTTCTCTCTGATACGCATCTTCCGTCGCGGGTTCGCGCGCTTCCTGATGCAGTCATCGCCGCACTGCGTGAGGCCGACCTGATCATTCACGCCGGAGACTTCACGACGTTTCGGACATTTCAGGAACTCTGCCGCTATGCTCCCGTTGAAGGGGTCTGCGGCAACGTCGACGAGCCTGAGATCCGCTGGACCTTGCCGCGGATCCGTCGCTTTCAGGCTGACGGGTTCACATTTGGCGTCATCCACGGCGACGGGGGGAACGGCTCTCCCCTAAACCGTGCCATCGAGGCTTTCTCGGATAACCACGTCGACTGTGTCGTGTTCGGGCACAGCCACCAGCCGCACTGTGAGGTGCGGAACGGCGTCACGTACGTGAATCCGGGGTCAGCTACCGACCGACGACGGGCGCCCCACGCCTCGTTCGCCGTGCTGCGGCTTGGCACCTCTATCGAGGTAGAGTGGCAGTATCTGTAGTTCTGGGAGGACCTACCGATCGAGACCCTGGGGTTGGGGCCGAGCCTCAAAGTCGCCGGGGGGCCTGCGTTCCCGCCGAAGGCCACGGAGGAACTGGACGAGGATGATCGCCCCGACGATCGTGGCCGACCCGAAGAGGAGGACGCCGGCGGCGGCGTCGTAGGTCGCCTGCTTCAAGCCGATGCCGATCGCCCCGATCAGCAGCATCAGCCCGAAGAGAGCCCGAATGCGCCGCCCGCTCGCGAAGCGAGTCGCGAGCGCGCCGACCGGCGTCCCGAAGGCCGCGCCGACGAACATCAGCACGGCGGCAAGCAACTCCACGCGCCCCGCCGTCGCGTAGGTGAAGGTGCCGTAGCCGCTGGTCGTGATCACCGCGAGCAAGCTGGACCCGATCGCGACGCGAGTCGGTATGCCCAGCCCATAGATGAAGACGGGAACTAGCAGGAAGCCGCCGCCGACGCCCAGGAATCCGGAGAGCAAACCGATCAGCGCGCCAACCGCGACCAAGGCCCAGAGTGGCATGCTGATCTGCGAAGTCGTCAGGCGAATGTGTGGCGGCAGAGCGAGCGCTTGCGCGGCCCGAGCCAGCTTCGTCATCGGTTCGTCGTCGCCGAGCGTGTCGACTGACCGACGGCGCAGATTCCCCCGGAGCATCGAGAGGCTCGCGCTGACCAGGAGTCCGATGTAGCCGAGCCGGATCAGCGTCCCGGCCGATCCGGTCTGCTCGAGTTGAAGGACGAGGCCCTTGGCCAATTCGACGCCGATCACGCTGCACCCGCCGACAACCAGCCCGAGCACGTAGTCGACGTTGCCCAGGCGACGGTGACGCATCGCCCCGAGAGTCGAAGTTCCCAGCGTGAACGGAAGGCCCGAGCCGACGGCGAACGCGATCGGCAAGCCGAGGACGTTGAGGGCCGGCGTGGACAGAAACCCCCCGCCAACGCCAAAGAAGCCCGACAGTACGCCGACGATCAGGCCAAGCAGGACAAGCAAATACCACGCCACGTCGACGTTGGCGAGGGGCAAGTGGATCATCCGGACGACTCCGCGGAGAAGGATCGTGATCGTGCCGAGGGGGTTACTTGTTGCCCGCGCTCGAAGCCGGATCAATGACCTTGAGCAGCGCATCGGCGATGACGCCGACGATCAGCGCCAGACCCAGCATCACGCTCACGGAGATGAATCCCCGGACCAGGTCGTCGGCGTAGTAGAGCGCGAGCAAGTCGTCGAGCATCACTTCCTCTCCGGAGCGGCGACGAGCGTCTCGCGGCGCGCCTCGCCCTGCCGAGCTCCCACCAACGTGCAACGGCGCGGAAGCATTCCCGGCCGCCAGCCGATGCCGTGCCGAGCGCAGACTTCTGACGGCTGAACGCTCACGCAGCGCAAGTATAGGCATCCGGCGGTAGTCCAGTCAACTGGTCAACATCACCCGGCACCGGGCATGCTCCCCGCTCGCCGGCTCCAGCAACCTCAGATAACCGCAGCCCTCACCCCCTACCCCCTCTCCCACGGGGAGAGGGGGTTTAGGGGGTGAGGGCGTCTCCCCGTGGGAGAGGGGCGAGGGGTGAGGGCCGCGTGCATCTGCGGTTCCCGTCCGTCCCGGGCTATGGAGCATCCGACCGTGTGGCGCGGTGAGCGCCGGACGATTTCGTCACCGGTCGGCCGAACCAATGCGCAGGGTGACGACGCAGAGTAAGCCCCAGGAGTGTGAGCAGAAGCCCGCCCAGGGCCAACGGACCGGCGGGGAGGCCGCCGGCGCGAGGCAATGCCGCCGGAGCCACGGCCACAACTCTTGGCGCGGCGGCTACCGGGGCAACTGGGGCTGGCTTCACCACGACCGCAAAGGGCGCCAGCTCGGTCAGCGCCTCTAGCGCTTCGCCGCGCATCGCCTGGACGTGACCGCGGGCCGCGTCGAACTCGGTCACCTCGAGCGCCAGGCGGCCTGCTCGCAGCGCATCAACCACGTGGGTCAGCACGCCCTGGACGCGAGACCGAGCCGCATCATCCGGGGCCAGCGGCAGAGCCGCCCGCAGCAACGACTCCACCTGCTCACCGGTGGCCACCGCGGTAGCCGCGCGCGCTTGGAGGGTGGCGAGGTCCCTCGCCCCCAGCGCCTGGTTGATCTGCTCCACCCAACGCTGGTTGGCGGCGGTGGCCTGCGTCACGAGGGAGCCGAAGTCCTGGGCGAACACGGTCCCGACCATCACCACGTGAAGCAGCACCGCCAACGCGATTGTCTTCTGCATCTTGTGGACCAATCGAACCTCCTCTGCCGGCGCATCCCGGATCCTCACCAGTCCGGCCGATGCCCGGTTGGGTTGAATGGCGAAGAGCAAGCACGGTGCCAGGGTTGCGTCGCGTTGCCAAGGCACCACTACTCCGCGCCCGCCAGCGGCTCGTGATATACTTTTGCGGGCAGAGCTTTCCCGTGTAGCGGGCCCACCGATCGGCTCGTTACTCATCTCTGCGGTGGTCATCAGGCTTGTTGCGGGATCGACTGAAGCAGGTCGCCTCCCATTTCGCTATCCGGCAGCAAATCGAATGACACGTGTCGCTGGAGTAGCAGGTAATCGCCGTGCCACCGGAACGACCGACGTCACTGTGGTTCTCGATCGACGCGTCATCGCCCGCCCGGCAGAGCACCCTGGAGAGGGCGGCCGCCGGGCTGAGCGCTGACCCCGAGCACGGCTGGCTGCTGGCCGACCTCCGCGCGGTGCTCGAGCGCGATGGCCTCTACTGCGCCCGCTTTTCTCGCCGTGTCGCCGAGGTCACGGTCTGCTATGACCCGGCCAGCCCGGCCGCGTGGGGAGAATCGGTCAGCCGTGAGGGGACTGGCCTTGCCTTGCCCGCTCCCGAGTACCTTATCCACGTCGGCGCCGCCATCCTCCAGCGGCTGATCGAGCACGATGGCCCTGGACGGCCGGGCCCGCCACCCTCCCTCGCGTTCCCGGAACTGCGGATCGATCCGTCAGTTGGGGAGCGATTCCTGCGGTCGCTGCGCGGTCAGATCGTCGACGACGCCGCGCCCGGTGCTCCGGTCCGGCCGGGCGCCGCGGCCCCCCGGCCACCGTCCACCCGGGCCACACCTGGGTCGCCGGCCAGGCCGGCCACCGACCCAAGTCCGGCCGCCGTGGCGCCAACCCTGGCCACCGATGGCGACTGGCGTAACCGCGTCCTCGGACTCGAGAAACGGCTGAAGGGACTGGTGTTCGGGCAGGACGAGGCCATCGCCGCGCTGCGCCGCGCGCTGGTGATCCACGCCGCCGGGCTCGCCGCCCCCAACCGGCCAATCGGCGGCTTCATGTTCCTCGGTCCGACCGGTGTCGGCAAAACGGAGTTGGCCAATGCGCTTGCCCTCACGTTGTTCGACGGGCTGGGCGCTATGCTTCGCCTGGACATGTCGGAATACATGGAGTCGCACGCTCTGGCCCGACTGATCGGTGCCCCGCCGGGCTACGTCGGCTTCAGCGAGGGCGGGCAGCTCACCGAGTTCGTGCGCAAGCAGCCGCGCTGCGTTGTCCTGTTTGACGAGTTCGATAAGGCGCACCGGGACGTCCCGAACATCCTCCTCCAGGTGCTTGATGCCGGTCGCCTGACCGATGGCCAGGGTCGGACCACGCCGTTTGCCGAGGTGATCCTGATCATGACCAGTAACCTGCACGCCGAGCTGTTCCGTGAGGTAGATGTCGCGGATCCCGCGGCGCTGGCGCTGGTCCGGCAGGCGATCGCCGAGCGCGCCCGTCGCTCGTATCGGCCCGAGTTCATCGCCCGCCTCGACGGGCTGATCGTCTTCAACCCCCTGACAACCGAGATCCTCCGCAAGATCGCCGAAAAGCATCTCCGGCAGGTTGCCGAGCGGGCAACCGCCGCCGGGCAGACGGTAACCTGGCATCGGGTAGTGATCGATCATCTGGTCCAGCAGGCGGCAGCCGACGAGGGCGCGCGGGCGATCACCAAGGCGGCCCGGCAGGTGATCGAGCCACTGGCGACACGCATTCTGGAGCGTGCCAGTCCGGGCGGCAGGTTCCGGCTGGCCGTCGAGAACGGCCACGTCGTCGTCCAGGCGATCGGAGAGCGGCGACCCAGAAAGTGAGGAGGGAGGAACACGACCCAGCGATTCAGCGCCTGGCCGAGCGTGGCTGGCTCGCGGCCACCATCGTGCTGCCCACCGCTTTCAACGTTTTCGACGAGCGCAGCTTCGATCCGACCAAGCTGTTTGCCTTTCGGTCGCTGGCGCTCGTCTGGCTCTTCTGCGGGATCGTCTGGCTCGCGGGCCGCCCCGGCGCCCCGGCGCCCCGGCGCCCCGGCGACCTCACCCTCCGCGCCCCCGCTCCGTCGACGGAGCGGGGGATGGCTCGCAGGGGTAGGTACCGCTACCGAAATCCGTTGACAGCTTGCTCGGACACGAAAGGTTGGACCACGGTGATCCAAACCGTTCGTGATCCAAGCGCTTTCGCGGCCGTCAAGATCCACGTACCTACCCCTGTCAGGCGGATGGGGGGTGGGGTCGCCGGGCTCCCGGCCGCGGTCAGCCTGCTGCTTGGCAGCTACCTCCTCTCGACCGCCCTGTCGGTCGATCCGCTCGTCAGCTTGATGGGATCGTTCGACCGACAGCAAGGGCTGATCACCCTGGTGAGCTACCTGGCCGGATTCGCTGCGGTGGCCGCCTGGATGCGCACGCCTGTCCAACGGGACCGGTTTGCCAGTGTCCTCGCGCTCGCCTCTGTGCCGGTCTCCCTGTACGGGCTGCTTCAGCGCGCCGCGTTGGACCCGATCCGGTGGTACGATGCCGACCAGTTCTTCGCCTCCCGCGCGGCCTCGACGCTCGGGCAGCCGGTGTTCCTCGGGGGATACCTGGTGCTGGCGCTGCCCATTACGGTGGCCCTGCTCACCGACTGTCGGCGCCGGCGGGCGCTCTGGTCGCTGGTGTTCGGGGCCCAGGTGCTGGCACTGCTCTGGACTCAAAGCCGGGGCCCGCTGCTGGGTGCGTGCGGAGCGTTGGTACTCCTTTTCGTGCTGCTGGCCGTCGACCGGCGTGACTGGCGGTACATACCGCTGGCCGGGCTGGCTATCGCGGTTACCGGCGCGCTTCTGGTCGGTCTCCCCGACCCTGTGTCCAGCGCGCTCGGGATCAGCCGCTACGCGGAGATCGGCGAGACCGCGGACGGCACCGGTCGCATCCGGCTGCTGTTCTGGGAAGGCACGGTGTCCCTGCTGGGCGCAAGCAGCATCGGCCGCTGGCTGGTGGGCCACGGCCCGGAGACGCTCGCGGCGCTGTTCGCCCACGTCTATCCGGCTGGCCTGGCCCTCTACGAGGGGCTGGACCGACCGGTGGATCGAAGCCACAACATCTTGCTCGACGGTCTGATCCAGACCGGCGTCCTGGGAGTGGTGGCGACCTGGCTGGTGATCGCGTCCGTGCTCGGCCGAGCGATCGGGCAGTTGCTCGGCATCGGCGTGCCCAGGGCGGCGGTCGCCGGTTCAGTAGTGGTGCTCATCCTCACCTGCGGGGTCATTCGCCTGGTTGGCCCGCAACCCGCCCTCCTCCTCATCGTTCCGGGCCTCGGTTTGCTCCCACTCGCGACGCTACTGAGTGTGCTGGCAGCTTCCTGGGTGGCGAGTGGCCGGTGGCGGGTGCCAGGCATAGGCGCTAACTTACGGTCACCTGGGGGCGACCTCTCCCCCCTGCCCCCCTCTCCGACTCGGGGGACGAGGGCTCCCCCTTCCCGCGCCGGGAAGGGGG
>JACPQP010000454.1 GCA_016190465.1 Chloroflexota bacterium | reverse complement strand
GGTCAACCTTCTCTCTCCTACTTTTAGGAGATCCCCACCCCTCCCCCATCAAGGGGGAGGGGCCTGGAGGCCGCGTTTCCCCCTCTCCCCTGGTGGGAGAGGGGGGCAGGGGGGTGAGGGGTTCTCACGCGCGCGCGAGGTGGGTGGTAGCGATGGCAGGGCTCTTTCAGTTCAGTGGCCTGGTGTCGGGGCTCGACACCAAGAGTATCGTCCAGGCGCTGCTCTCGGCCGAGCGCAAGCCGATCGACCAGCTCAAGAACCGCCAGACCACGATCCAGACTCGCCTGGACGCGTACAGCGCCATCAACGCGAAGCTCGCCACCCTCAAGAGCAAGGTGTTCAACCTCACTCTCCAGAGCACGCTCGCCGCGAAGTCGTTCACCACCGATACTCCTTCCACCACCTCGCCGATCGTCTCGGGCAGCGCCTCCGCCAGCGCCGCCTCGGGCACGTACCAGATCACCGTCTCTCAGCTCGCGACGGCGACGCAGGTGAACAGTGGCACGCCCATTGGCGAGCCGATCGACGCGGCGGCGGCGCTGGAGAGCGCGGGGTTCGCGACCGACCCGACGAGCGGGACCTTCTCGATCAACGGGGTGGAGATCTCGGTCGACGTGACGACTGACACGCTCAACTCGGTCATCGCCCAGATCAACGCCTCGGCGGCCAACGTCACCGCGCAGCTCGTCGACGACGGCAACGGCAACCTCAACCGCCTGGAGATCACCTCGAATGTCGTCGGCCAGGACGTCGTCCTGGGAGCGGGCGCCGACACCAGCAACTTCCTCGGCGTCGCCAAGCTGCTCGCCTCGTCGGCCGGCGAGACCCGGACCAGCACGGGCAACCTGGGGCAGGCGAAGGCTGCCGAGGTGCTGGACGACGCTCGGCTCGCGACCGCCCTCTCGGCGCCGACCGGCACCTTCACGATCAACGGCGTCGAGATCGACTACGACTCGACCTCTGATACGCTCAACGCCGTCATCTCCCGGATCAACAGCTCGACGGCCGGCGTCACCGCCAGCTACGACTCGGTGGCCGACAAGCTGCTGCTGGTGAGCAAGTCGACCGGGAGCACCGAGATCAGCGTGCAGGACGTCGACGGCAACTTCCTGGAGGCCGTCGGTCTGCTGGATGCCGACCAGACGCTCGGACAGAACGCCGAGTACAGCATCGACTCGATCAACAACGGCGCGACGCTCACCAGCACGTCGAACACGATCACCGACGTCATCTCCGGCGTCACCATCAACCTCCTCCGGGCCGATCCGGCCACGCCGGTCACGGTGACGATCGACGTGGACCCGACCAAGGCGGTGTCGGCGGTCAAGGACTTCATCAGCGCCTTCAACGCGGTGCTCACCAGCATCACCGAGCAGACCAAGTATGACTCTGCGGCCCAGAAGGCCGCTCCGCTCCTCACCGACTCGACGATCTTCGGCATCCTGGGGACGCTCCGGAACAAGGCGCTGGACAGCGTCGGCGGGCTGGCCGGCGACATCCAGACGCTGGCCGACGTCGGGATCACGACCGGGCAGGTCGGCAGCGCCGTCGGGACGACGAATCAGCTCGTCTTCGACGAGGAGAAGTTCACGGCGGCGCTCGAGGAGAACCCCGAGGAAGTCCTCCAACTGTTCCGGGGCGTCAAGGGTGGCGAGGGCGTGGCGACGCGGCTGAACCACTACGTCACCGACCTCACGGCCACCGATGGGGTCTTTGCGACTCGGAAGAGCTCGGGCGACGAGCAGTTGCGCAAGCTGGACAACCAGATCAGCGACATGGAAGACCGTCTCAAGGACAAGGAAGAGCGTCTCTACGCGCGCTTCGCCGCTCTCGAACAGACCCTGGCCCGGCTCCAGGTCCAGAGCCAGCAGCTCGCCTCGCAACTGAACCGGCTCAACTCCTCCCAGTCGTGATCCTCCGCTTTCCCTCCTGCGGTTGACGAAAGATGGCCGAGTAAGGGGGGGCTGTCAACGGATTCGGGGAGCGGATTGAACGGATTGG
>JACPQP010000460.1 GCA_016190465.1 Chloroflexota bacterium | reverse complement strand
GGGTGGGACGGGGCAACGGGGCGACGGACCTCACCCCCTGGCCCCCTCTCCGACGCGGAGAGGGGGAGGGTTCGGGCGACGGGGCGAGGGGGCGACGGGGCACGGGCTCACCACGAAGACACAAAAAACACAAAGGGGCTGGCGACAGGGTCACCTCTTCGTGTCCTTCGTGTCTTTGTGGTGAACCTCGTGCCCCCGGGGACGGCGCGACCGCGCGACGAGGTGACGAGGTGACGGGGCGACCGGGCGACGCGGCGACGCGGGGACGGAAGTGATCATGACGGACGAAGGCGAACGACTGCAAAAGGTGCTGGCGCACGCCGGTCTGTGTGCGCGGCGGGAGTGCGAAGACTGGATCGTCGCGGGCCGGGTCGCGGTCAACGGCCAGGTCGTGACGAAGCTCGGCACGCGGGTCGGTCTGGACGACGCGATTGCCGTCGACAGCCGTCCGGTCGAGCGCGCCGCACCAATCGTCGTGATCGCGGTCAACAAGCCAGTTGGCTACGTCAGCACGGTGAGGGATCCCCAGGGGCGGCCGACAGTGGTCGATCTCGTCTCCGCGCCGGTCCGGGTCTACCCTGTTGGGCGGCTCGACGCCGACTCCGAGGGATTGCTCCTGCTGACCAACGACGGCGAGCTGACGCACCGGCTCACCCATCCGCGGTACGAGCAGGACAAGGAGTACCGCGTGCTCGTCGTGGGCGAGGTGACGCCGGCCAAGCTGCGCCGGCTCAGCGAGGGTATCGAGCTGGACGGGAAGCGGACGGCACCGGCCAGGTTCGTGGTCGAGGGGCATGCCGACGATCAGACGTGGCTGCGGGTCACCCTCCGGGAGGGGCGCAAGCGGCAGATTCGGCGCATGTGTCATTCCGTGGGGTTAGCCGTCCAGCGACTGATCCGACTCCGCATCGGACCGATCAAACTGGGCAGACTGGCGAGCGGAAAGTCCCGGCCACTGCGGCCAGACGAGCTGCGCCACCTGCGTGAGGCAGTGGGGCTCTCAGTAGTCGTCTGATCACTTGTTGCGACGCACCTGGTGGTTTTCGCCGCAGCCGTCGTACCGGCACGCACCTTGCCAAACCGGACAGAGCCTTTCGGGGAGGAGTGACAGTGCGGCAAGGATCGGGTATCGGCGACACTGGGCGTCAACTGCGCAAGACTGTTGCCCGGGCGTTGGTGGTGTTCGCGCTCACGCTGACCGGGGGAGCGTGTCAGAGCGCTCCGGTCGCCGGGGGCTCCCCCCCACTGGCGGCCGGAACCGCGGGCGACCGACGAGACGCGTCGTCGGCGTCGGCCGCGATGCGGCTTCTGCCCGCCGAGACCATCCAGCAGGAGGGAGACCTGACCTTCTCGGCCGACGGGTTCGCGCCGTCGGAGACGGTGACCTTACAGGTAGTGTTGAGAGAAGGTGATCCGCCGACCGAGATCTGGCGGGCGCAAGTCGACGATGGCGGCCGTCTCCTCGACCAGGAGCTGTCACTGCCGACCTGGCTCACCTCCGGCGAGCGAACGCTCGAGCTTGTCGGCGAAACCAGCGGACTCCGGGCGAGCGCCACCGTGGCGATCCGGGCAAAGGAGCGCTGGATCGAGGTCAGTGGCTACAGCGTCCAGGTCGCCCAAACGCTTGGCTTCATCGCGGGCGGCTTCGAGCCGGGTGAGCGCGTCCGGGGCTACCTCCTCAGCCAGCCAGACGTGCCGCCTGAGGCGACGCCGGTCCTGACGGTGGAGACCGACCGGGCGGGAAACACGACCTGGCACGAGTTCGAGGTGCCGATGGTCTCCGCCGGGCCCTATCGTCTCGTCCTGGTGGGTGCGACGAGCGGAGAGCAGGCCGACCGGACCATCACCGTCGAGCCACTCCACCCCCAGCTCGAGCTGGAGCCGTGGTCGGGGCCGCCGGGCGCCACCGTCCGGCTGACCGGACGCGGCTTCCTCGCGGGAGAGGCCATCGACATCGCCGTGGAGGGCAGTGACCAGCCCGTCGCGACGGTCAGCGCCGACGAATGGGGGAACTTCTGGAGCGTTGGACCGGTTCGCATCCCGCACGAGGCCGCGGGTCAGAAGGTCACGCTCACCGCGATCGGCCAGGACAGCCGCACGCTGGTCAATGTGACCTTCACGGTCTGGGATCTTCACCCGTGGCTGGAGCTGGACCGGTATGCCGGCTATGGGGGCTCGTTTGTCCAGTTCAGTGGTGGCGGCTTCGGCGCGGGCGAGCAGGTGCGCGTCTACCAGGCCGGAGTCTCCGACACCCCGGTGGCGGTAGGTGTCGCGAACCCCGAGGGCCGCTTCTGGAACGTCGGTCCAGCGCAGGTCCCCGTCGACGCGATGAGCAAGGTCAGCTTCGTCGTCGTCGGCGATCAGTCTGGCGAACGGGCGACGGTATCGTTTGAGGTGCTGCCGCTGCCGACGTTCGGTCAGGGCGAGCGCTGAACTGAAGACCTCGCTGGCTCGCCAGAGCGAACCGTTGACAACCGATATCGTAAGCGCGTACCTTCGCTTCATCAACGCCCTGTCGCGAGAGAGGCTCGACGAGTTCAAGCGGCGCGTGGCCGCGCTCGAGGCGAACGTCGCCGCTGGGGTAAGACACCGAGGCGAGCGCCAGGCGGTGGGTCTGGTCAGGATGCTTCGGGGAAAAGGGGGTAATGCAGCCTGCCCGATGGATCTCCTGGCGCTTCAGCCGGTGTTTGTGCTTGCTGGTCTGGCCGGCGCGGTGTACACCGCGTACGACCTGGTGCGCGATGGCGGCCACTGGCTTGACCATCCGGTCCGGACCGTTGCCCAGGTGTGGCTCGTGGCCGCGCTTGGTCTGCTGGCGATCGAGTACTTCATCTTCGGCCAGAACGCAGTGCTCGCCACGGCCCGAGCACTCGACGTCCCGGCGACGACCGCGCAGGTCGTCTTCGTTGCCAGTATCGTCGTGGCCGCCCTTATCGGAAGCCGTGAGTAGAGCAAATCGCCGATCGGGGAGCGCAGCCTGTGCAGATTGCTTGAAGAGGAGGAGCCAGAATGAGCCGTCGGCCAAAGGTCGTCATCGCCGACTGCAACTTTCCTGATACTGAGATCGAGCGGCGCGAGTTGTCCGCGGTCGACGCCGAGGTCGTCGTCGGTCAGGCGGCGACCGAGGAGGCGACGATCGAGTGGTGCGCGGATGCTGATGCCATCATCGTGCAGTACGCACCGCTGACTCGCCGGGTGCTCGAGCAGCTCCCTCGGGTCCGCGTCATCGTGCGCTACGGCATCGGGCTGGACAACGTCGACGTGCCGGCGGCCACCGCGCTGGGCATCTGGGTGGTGAACGTACCTGGCTTCTGCAAGGAGGAGGTCGCCGCCCACGCATTGGCGATGGTCCTCGCCTTTGCCCGGAAGCTCCTTGTGCTCGATCGCTCGGTACGCGCGGGCCGATGGGAGACCGTCGACGTGATGCGGCCAAGCGCACGGCTCTCGACTCAGACGCTGGGTCTGGTCGGGTTTGGTGCGACCGCCCGAGTGCTTGCGCCGGCCTCACGAGCACTCGGCATGCGAGTCCTCGCGGTTGCCCCACATGCAACTGTGGAGACGATGGCGCAGTACGGCGTGGAGAAGGTCACCCTCGAGAGGCTGCTCCGCGAGTCCGATTTCGTCTCGCTACACGCCCCTTTGACTGCGGAGACCCGCCGCATGATCAACGCCGAGACGTTGGGGCTCATGCGCCCGACCGCCTATCTCATCAACACTGCGCGCGGCGGGCTGGTCGACGAGGACGCGCTGATCGCGGCGCTGCAAGGCGGACGGCTGGCCGGCGCCGGGCTTGACGTCTGTGCCGCTGAGCCGCTGCCGATGGATAGCCCGCTGCGCGGACTGCCGAACGTGATCTTGACGCCCCACTCCGGCTACTATTCCGACGGCTCCCTGGCCGAGCTGCAAACGCGCGTGGCTCAGGAGGTCGTCCGGGTGCTCCGGGGCGAGCGACCGCTCAACGCGGTTAATCCGTCGGCTGGTCCCCGGCAGGTTTCGTGATGGCGGCGAAGGGCAGATGTCCCCCCGAAATGTGAAGAAAATGAAAGAGTCACAAGGGTCAGAAGGGCTCTCGGCAGGGATCCGCGAGACCTACCACTGTTACGGGTGTGGAGCGCTGCTCGCCGCCGAAGTGGCGATCTGCTTGCGGTGCGGGAGAAACCAGTTCACGGTCTGCGCGCGTTGCGGCGAGATGACCCGAAAGGGCCGGGGCACCTGTCGCGCGTGCGGTACCCGCCTCCGCCGCACCGAACACCGCCGGCATCACCGCCGGGGCGCGGTGGTCATCGCGCTGGCGATCGTACTCGGCGCGGCGATCATCGGCTCTGTCGTCGGGGATGTGTTCGCCTTCTTCCAGGCCACGACGGTGACCGAGACTGCCGGCGCGGGCCCGGCGCGCGGGGAGGCTGATTCTCCGACGCACGTTCAAGCGCTCATTGTGTTCGCACTGGAAGCCATCGGTACACTACGAAGCGCGGCGAAAGAGCTGGCGCTTCAGGCGACCGACCGTCCATTCCCTCTTGCTGGCGCACTCATCGGTCTGGCGGTTGTCGCGTGGCTCTACGTGCAGCGCCGAATCTGATTCGGGGGCTAGTACTACAGCCGTGGTTATGGTAAACTCCGGCTATGAGCAAGAGCATAGCATTTGGACGAACGGCCGCACCAGTGAGTGCGGTAGACATCGACGAGTGGTCGGCCGATTTGGATCAG
>JACPQP010000435.1 GCA_016190465.1 Chloroflexota bacterium | reverse complement strand
GGGGGCCGCCCTTGCGGTAGCGGCACACCCCCCTGTGGGTGCCCCCAGGACCTTGAGACAGGGAGGGCAGAGAGCGATGCTGCGTGTGGGGGTAGTCGGCTGCGGCCGAATCGGACTGAGGCACGCCCGCGGCTACCAGTCCCATCCGGATGCCCGACTGGCCTGCGTCTGCGACGTCGTCAAGGAACGGGCCGACCAGCGGGCTGCCGAGCTCGGGGTGAGGGCCTACTACTCGGTGAACGAGATGCTCGAGTCCGAGCCCCTCGACGCGGTGGGAGTCATCACCGCCGACGGGCTCCACTTCGAGCCCACCATGCAGGCCCTCAGCGCCGGGAAGCACGTCCTGGTCGAGAAGCCCCTGGCACTCGACCTCGAGCAGGCTCGCCAGATGGTCAGGAAGGCGGACGAGCAGGGCGTCTCCCTGGCCATCGACTTCAACCGCCGGTTTGCCGAGGGCTACCGCTGGGCGAAGACCTGGCAGGACGAGGGGCGGCTGGGCAGGCTGGCCTACGTCAACCTCCGCCTGGCTCAGCGCGGTCCCTACACCAGCTCCACCCTCAAGCCCTACCACCTGCTCTACGACCTGCACGTCCACATGTTCGACCTGCTCCGACATTTCGCGGGCGACGTCGCCGCCCTCACCGCCGAGATGTTCGACCCGCGAGTCACCGGCTACCACACCAGCGTCGCCACGAGCCTGAAGTTCGCGTCGGACGCCGTCGGCACGCTGCTGGTGAGCTGGGACTCCAGCTACAAGCACGAACTGGAGTACCTGGAGCTGTGCGGCGACCTGGCGCGCGTCGAGGTTCACAACGTCACCGAGCAGGCCGTGCTTCTGCCCCATGAGAGCGACGTGCGCTGGGTCCGGAAGGCAGGGGCGTTCCAGGCCGAAGCGATCGTGTTCGACAACACGTTCGCCCGGCGGGTGCACGCCTTCGTCACGGACCTCGTGGCGGGGCGCCCGCCGTCGCCCCTGGGGATCGACGGCCTGCGCTCCCAGGAGCTGATCGAGACTGCCATCCGCTCCTTCGAGGAGGGGCGACGCCAGGCGCTGGGGGGCCCCTGCCAATGACCTGGAAGCTCGCCATAGAGGCTATCGACCTCCGCTTCTGTGTACGTAGCGATAGGTAATCAGCAGTCAGTCGCCCTCACCCCTACCCCTCTCCCCGTGGGAGAGGGGTAGGGGGTGAGGGCCGCTGCCTGACGCTGCTGACGACTGATAGCTGATTACTGACGACTACTTGGCCCCGGGCCTGGGAGGGACCGCCGCGGCGAGGGCATGCGTCACTGCCCTCCTGGCCCGCTTCGAGTGACATCTCTACGAGGGAGGCTTGCCGGTGCGTGCACAGGTGTTCTACGATGCCGAGCGAATGGAGCTCCGCGAAGTGCCTCGGCCACCGATCGCCGACGACGAGGTGCTGGTCCGGGTCCGCGCGTGTGGCATCTGCGGGTCGGACGTCAGCTACTACTGGGGACTGAGCCCTCTGGAGACCGCGACGGGCAAGGGCCCACTGGTCCTCGGCCACGAGCTGACCGGCGAAGTGGTCGAGGTCGGGCAGACTCCGGCCCGGCTGGGGCTGCTGTCAGCGGGCGACCGGGTGGTGCTCAACCCGGTCCAGGCCTGCCAGGCCTGCGTCTACTGCCAGCGCGGCCTACCCAACCTCTGCTTGCACAAGACCGCGCTCGGCGTTTCGGTAGACGGCGGCTTCGCCGAGTACTGCCGCGTGCGCTACACGAATGCCCTGAAGCTCCCGGCCAGCGTCTCCTTCGAGGAAGGCGCCCTGGCCGAGCCGCTGGCCTGCGCGACCTACGCCGTTCAGAACCTCGACGTGAACCCCGGCAGCACCTGCGTCGTCGTCGGCCCGGGGCCCATCGGGCTCATGATGGTCCAGTTGGTCAGGGCCTCGGGAGCCGGGAGGGTGATGCTGGTCGGCACGCGCGACTATCGCCTCGAGGTCGGGCGCGCGCTGGGCGCCCACGTCCTGATCAACGTTCGCGAGCCTGCCTCCCCCTACTACGCGCCGGACCTGCGGGCTCGGATCGCCGAGTTAACCGGCGGTCTCCTGGCCGACCGGGTCATCACGCCGACCGCCTCGCCCGAGAGCATGCGGGCGGCGCTGGAGATCTCCGGGCCGGCGTCGCGCATCGTCTACTTCGGGCTGCCAGGCCCGCTGGACAGGCTGGAGGTACCGGCGCTGGAGACGATGTTCGCCGACAAGACGATCCGCTTCTCCTGGCTGGCGCCGCTCACCTGGCCAACGGCCCTCCAGGCGCTGGCGACGGGGCTCGTCGACGTCAGGCCCCTGATCAGCCACCGGGTCGGCCTGGATCGTCTGATCGACGCACTGCACGGCGTTCGCGAGCGCCGCGACCACGCGCTGAAGGCGCTGGTTACCTTCAAGTGAGGAGAAGAAGAGAATGGGGACGCGGCTCATCGACCTCAGCATGGAGGTCTACCAGGGGATGGTGACGTACCCCAATGTCACCAAGCCGGTCATCGTCGAGGTGGAGAGCTACCGAGACATGGCCCGGAGCATCGGCACTGACCGGTATGGGATAGAGGAGATCACCAACCACAGCCTGATCGTGACCGGCGACCACGTCGGCACTCACATCGACTCCTGGGGCCACGTCAACCCGAACGCTCCCCGGGCCGAGGCGATCCCGCTGGAGTACTGCTACGGGGATGGGGTAGTTCTCGACCTGACCCACAAGCAGGCAGGGGAGGAGATCGTCGTCGCCGACCTGGAAGAGGCCGAGCGCCGATTGGGCGGCTACCGGATCAAGCCCCTGGACATCATCCTGCTGCGGACCGACGCGGCCAACTGCCGGTTCGAGAGGGCTTACCTCACGGACCACCCGGGGATGACGAAGGAAGGCGTTCACTGGCTCCTCGACCGGGGGGTGAAGGTCATGGGGATCGATGCCATCGGCTTCGATCCGCCGGTGGCGATGATGTTCGAGCGGCGGAAGTTCTGGGAGGCCCACCGGGTGATGCGCGAGCGGGAATACTACCACCTGGAGAACCTCTGCAACCTCGACCAGATTCCGGTGAGTCACGGCTTCAAGGTGGCAGTATTCCCGATCAAGTACCGGGGCGCCTCGGCCGCGCCGGTGCGCGCCGTGGCAATGATCAGTGATGAGTGAATGTTGGGAGGCGTTACCGTATGAGGTGGAAGGTTGGGCACACGGGGATCACCTGGCCCAGCGGCATCGAGGACGCGGTCCGGGACACCGCGGGGCTGGGCTACCAGGCGTTCGAGACCATGGGGAGGACGGTCGAGGACTGGCAGCAGAAGCCGGGCGGCTTCCGGGCGCTCCTCGACCGGTACGACGTCGCCATGATGGCGATCTACTGCTATGGCGACTGGGTCGGCGGGGCCGACGCCGAGGAGGTGGCGGTTGCCGTCCGGCAGGCGCAGCTCCTGAAGGATCTGGGCGGCGAGATGGTCGTGATCGCCGGCCGACGCCGGCCAAAGGGCGGCTGCACGTCCGAGCAGTTCAGGGAACTGGCCGCGGCGTTCGATGAGGTGGGACGCCGCTGCCAGGACCTGGGCTTGCGAGTCGCCCTGCATCCCCACACGCAAACGCAGATCGAGACCGCCGCGGACATCCGCACGATCTTCGACCTGGTCGACCCCCGGCTGGTCCAGTTTGCTCCGGACACGGGCCAGATCGCCAAGGGGGGAAGCGACATCGTCCAGGTATTCGAGACCTACAGCGGGCTGATCAAGCACGTCCACCTGAAGGACTGGTGCGGGCAGGTGGCCTACGACGCCGACGGCAAGGAGGTCGACTACAGCGGCTACGTGAACTACGAGCCGGTCGGCAACGGGGTCCTGCCGATCCCGAAGCTCCTGGCTCTCCTCGAAGGGGCCGGCTACGACGGCTGGCTGGCGGTGGAGTTGGACGGCACCCCGCGCTCGCCGCGACCACCCCGGGAGGCGGCGGCGATGAGCCGGCGCTACCTCGGGCAGCTCCTGGGCGACCAGGTAGCCTGGCGACGTGACGGATAAAGGAGTGAGTTCATGGAGAAGCGAATCCTGGGCAGGACCGGACTGGAAGTAAGCGCGCTGGGCTACGGCGTGGCCTGGGTCTCGCGGCTCGGCGGCGTCGCGCGCGAGGATGCCCGGCGGGCCGTCCGGAGAGCCCTCGAGCTCGGCATTACGCACTTTGACACCGCGCCGTCCTACGCCGACAGCGAGGAGGTGCTGGGCTACGCGCTAGCGGGCGTGCCTGCGGACTCCTACAGCGTCTCGACCAAGGTGGGAGGACGCCCCCAGCCGTTCGATCCCCGGGACAAGGCCGCGCTGCGCCGCTCGGTCGAGGAGAGCCTGCGCCTGCTCAAGCGCGACTACGTCGACATTCTGATGGTCCACGAGCCCGATCGCCCCGGCCAGTACGACTGGTGGAGCGACTGGGACAACCTCCGCGGGCCGGTCGACGAGGTGCTCGACGAGCTCAAGGCCGCGGGCCTCATCCGCTTCACCGGCCTGGGCGGCACCACCGTCCACGAGCTGGCGCTCCTCGTCGACACGGGCCGCTTCGACGTCGTGCTGACGGCCTTCAACTACGCCCTGCTCTGGCGGGAGGCGGCGATCGAAGTGCTGCCGGCGGCCCGGCGGCACGGAGTGGGCGTCATCGCGGGCTCGCCGCTTCACCAGGGGTCGCTGTCCCAACGCCACGACGCCGAGATCGAGTCGGGGGCGCGCTGGCTGAACGCGCCCCGGCGCGAGCAGCTGAAGCGGCTCTACGCCTTCGTCGACGAGGTGGACATTCCTCTTCAGGAAATGGCGATGCGGTTCGTCATCTCGAACCCCGACATCGGCCTGATGCTGACGGGCGCGCGGTCGGTGGCCGAGGTCGAGGCGAACGTCGCGTCGGTGGAGAAGGGGCCGCTGCCGGCCGACATCCTCCAGTGCCTGCAAGAGATCGCCGACATGGTGCCCTTCCGGCCGTACTGCGAGCCGATGGTTCTGCCCTTTGGCCGTCCCTACGTCGGGCCCGGCCCGGGCGGCGCGGGAGTGAAATGGGCGGGGCCACAGTGGCCGGGGAGCCGCTGAGCGCCCTCTGACGAGTTCTCAGTCATCAGTGTAGGGGCAGGCCCCCGTGCCTGCCCCCGAACCCCGGAACTACTGACAACTGACAACTCTCCCCCGGGAGAGGCGAAGCAGGGGCGGCGATCAGGTCGAGCAGAAGGTGCCGCTGGACCAGATCGCGGCCTCGGACGCCGAGGCCCTGGCGGCGCAGGAAGTGATGAATGACCAACCGAGAGCTTTTCCACGCCACGATGCGCCGGGAGAACGGAGATCGCCTGCTGCACGTGGTGCAGGGCTTCTTCCCCCGGGTCGAGGACTGGCGGGCGCAGGGCCTGCCCGCGGGGATCGCGCAGCCTCCCTTCCCGGGGATCAGTCCGACGCCGGACCTCTTCGACCACTTCAACGTCAGCAAGTTCGCCTACTGCCGTTTCGAAGAGTTCCACGTTCCGGCCTTCGAGCGGATCGTGGTCGCGGAGAGCGCGACGACGAAGGTGGTCCGCAACAGCCGGGGCAACACGCTAGAGGTACGCTCCGACGGCGGCGCGTCGCTGCCGCACGAGCTCGACTTCGCGATCAAGAGCCGCTTGGACTACGAGACCCTGCGCGACCGGCTGACGAGCCATCTGGATGAGCGCGCGCAGCTCGGCGACCTCGGCGTGGAAGGCGAGGCCCTTCGAGGTCAGCGCGACCACCTGGTGTCGCTGTGGGTGCACGGGCCGTTCGCCTACCTGCGCGAGCTGCTTGGCGTCCAGAACGCCATCGTCGCCCCCTACGACGATCCCGACTGGGTACGCCTCATGCTCGACGATCACCTTCGGGTCAGCATGGAAGCTGGCGCCCGGGTCATCGATACCTGCCGGCCCGACCTCAGCTACGTCTGGGAGGACTGCTGTGGGAGCTCGGGCCCCATGGTCTCGCCCCCGGTCTTCCAGGAGCTCTACCTGCCGTGGTACCGGCGCTGGAAGTCGTTCCTTCTCGACATGGGTGTTCCCTGGATCGTGATGGACACGGACGGCTGCCCGACGCCGTTGGTGCGTCTGTGGATGGAGGGGGGCGTCGACTGCATCCTGCCCTGGGAGGTGAACTCCGTCGACATCTTTCAGGCCGCGCGCGAGCACGCCGACCTTGCGCTGATGGGGGGCATCTACAAGCACATGTTCGAGCCGGCCGACCCCGCCCAGGCGGGCCGGTTCAGGTCGACCGACGTGCGTCAGGCTATCGACGAGGAGCTCGATCGTGTGGTCAGGCCCCTCCGGCAGCGCGGGAGGTATCTCCCGTCCCTGGACCACTGGGTATTCCGCGAAGTCAGGTATCCGGACTTTCGCTACTACTGTGAGCAGCTCGTCGGGAAGTACGGCGTAGCGAATCGAAGCACGCGCTTTGGTTAATACCAATTGCCTTATCATCACCGAAGGGGAGCCACCAGATAGTGGACCTGAATCCCCGCGGTGCGCCCGCGTACTTCCACGTTGGCCGGGCCGTGCAGCCCTGACACGGTGTCGTCGCGCACGTGCCGGAGCGCATCGCCGGAGATCACCAGGTCTGACGCGAAGTGTTTGTTGTACTCCTCCAACCGGGCGGTGACGTTGACCACGTCGCCGATGATCGTGTACTCGCGCCGGCTCGGCGCGCCGATCGTCCCGACCAGCGCCACGCCCGAGTGGATCGCGATACCGATCCGCAGTGGCTCGCGCGCCGGCTCGTTCGCTCTGAAGCCGCGCACCGCCTCGAGCATCCCCCGGCCGGCTCTCCAGGCCCGTGTCGCCTGGTCGGGCCCCTCGAAGAAGGCGAGCAGGCCGTCGCCGACGTACTTGTCCAGGACCGCTCCCTCGCGCGCCAGCGGCGCCACGACCATCGCGAAGTAGTCGTTGAGGAACCGCACCGTTTCCACCGGCGTCAGCGCCTCCGACAGGCGGGTGAAACCGCGAATGTCGGCCATGAGCACGGCGACCTCCTCCAGCCGGCCCGCCCGCTCGGGGTCACCCGAGCGCGCCAGCTCGCGGGTCAGCCCCTCCGGCACGAAGCGTTCGAGCACCCGCTGCTCGCTCGCCTTCAGCGCGACGTAGCGCAGCACCCGCGCGGCGTGGACGCCTACCAGCCCCACGCCGACGATGAGCGCACCGATCACGACCGTCGGTGTGGTGGGCGCCGGAAAGCTCGCCTGAAGGTACGCGTAGACCGCGAGCGCCGCCACTGTGCTGAGCATCGCGGGCCGGGGGTCCAACCGAAACGCGCCCGTAAGCGCCAGGAAGACGAGCACCGGCGGGATGATCGCCCGCACATCGGCCGGCGTCAGCAGCCCGCTCGCCGGCGCGGCGGGCCCCCCGACGCCGTCCACACTCTGGAGAAGCGCGATGGTGCATGCGGGAATGAGCGCGTCCACCAGGACCAGCGCGCACTTCAGCTTCAGGCTTGGCAGGTGCCGGCCGAGGTGACGCCAGATGAGCGCCCAGAGCGCCAGCGGCACCAGTGCTCCCGCGGCAATGATCAGTGGCGGCAGCACGCTCACCAGGCCGAAAACGAACAGCAGAACGTAGCTCGACAGGATCGCCACGATCAGCCGAACCAGATGGAGCAGCCGCTCGGCATCCGCCTCGGCCTGTCCCAGCAGGTGCCGGGCTGCCGGCGAGAAGGTTCCCAGAGTCGTGAACGGCGAGAACGGCCCCATCCACGCAAAGCGCTTCATCAGACGCCTGCCGCGCTCGCTGGCGTGGAGACGGTCCAAGAGAACCTGCATCTCTACTCCTTCACCGCGCCGATCATCACGCCCTTCACGAAGTAGCGCTGGAGAAACGGGTAGACGCAGAGGATGGGGAGTGTCGCCACGACGATCGTGGCGTACTTGATCGTTTCGGCGATCGGCATGACGTCTCCCCGCGAAACGCCCGTGACCATATTGTCGGTGCTGTTGCTGATCAGGATCTCGCGCAGGATCAACTGGAGGGGGTAGAGCTCCCGGGTCCGCAGGTAGATCATGGCGCTGAAGAAGGCGTTCCAGTGGCCCACGCTGTAGAACAGAATCATCACCGCCACGACCGGCATCGAGAGGGGCAGGACGATTCGAAAGAGGATCGTGAAGTCGTTGGCCCCATCGATCCGGGCCGACTCCTCCAGCGCCTCCGGCACGGCCTGGAAGGCCGTCCGCATGATGATCAGGTTCCAGGTGTTGACGGCCGGCGGGATGATCAGCGCCCAGGGGGTGTCGATCATGTTCAGCGTGTTGCCGACCAGCAGGTAGGTGGGCACCAGGCCGCCGCTGAAGAACATCGTGAAGACGATCAGGAACATGATGGGGTTCTTCAGGAGCACCTTGTTCCGCGAGAGGCCGTAGGCCCCCAGGGAGGTCAGCAGCAGGTTGATCGTCGTGCCGGCGACCACGTAGAGCAGGGTGTTCTGATAGCCGATGGCGATCATCGGGTTCGCGAACACCGCCTCGTAGGCGGCCAGCGTGAAGCCGAGCGGCGCGAGCAGCACCCCCCGGAACTGCACGAAGGTGGCCGGATCGCTGACCGAGGCGAAGGCCACGTACAGGAGTGGATACAGGGTGACGACGATCAACGCCACCATGAACAGCGTGTTGGCGACGCCGAAGATGGTCTCCCCGAGGCTTCGCTTTGCCCACATGCTTCTGCGCTTCCTCCCATCCGAGCGCCTGTGGGTCAGAATCACCACAGGCTCGCCTGGTTGATGCGCCGACTGATGCTGTTGGCGATGACCAGTAGACCAAAGTTGATGATCGAGTTGAAGAGCCCGACGGCCGCGCTATAGCTGTAGTTCGTCTCCAGGATGCCCTTGCGAAACACGTAGGTCGAGATGACGTCGGCCGTTTCGTAGGTCATCGGGTTGTACATCAGGATCACCTTCTCGTAGCCGACGGTCATCATGGCGCCCAGGCGCAGGATCAGCAGAATGACGATGATGGAGGTGATACCGGGCAGGGTGATGTGCCAGAGTTGGCGAAACCGGCCGGCGCCGTCGACCATGGCCGCTTCGTAGAGCGTGGGATCGATGTTGGACATGGCTGCCAGGTAGATGATCGAGCCCCAGCCGACGTTTTGCCAGATGCCGGAGCCCACGTAGATGAATCGGAACCACTCCGGCCGCTGCATGAATGGGACGGGCTGGACGCCGAAAGCGCCCAGCAGGTTATTGACCAGACCGTCCCGGGCCAGGAAGTCGAGGATGAAACCGACCACGACCACCAGCGAGATGAAGTGGGGCATGTAGGTGATGGTCTGGACAGTGCGCTTGAACGCGTTGCTGCGGATCTCGTTCAGCAGCAGGGCCAGGATGATTGGGGCGGGGAAGCCGAGGAGGACGTCCAGGACGTTGATCAGGAGCGTGTTGCGCACCAGGCGCCAGAAGTAGAAGCCGTTGAAGAACCCCTGGAAGTTCGCCAGCCCCACCCAGGGGCTGCTCCAGATGCCTTGGGCCGGGTTGAAGTCCCGGAAGGCGATCTGCGCGCCGTACATGGGCCCATAGTAGAACACCAGGTAGTAGGCCACGACGGGCGCGAGCATCAGGTAGATGTACCTGTTGCGCTTGACATCCCTGACCAGGACCCGCCACAGGCTCGACCGGGGGACAGCCTGGCCCTTGCTGATGGCCTTCCCGGCGGTGGTCACAGCCACGACCCTGGTGCTCATCCTGCCCTCCTGATCTCCCCTACCGCGTGTGTGAGCCCCTCACCGCCGTTCCTGAGCGGGCCCGCCGTCCCTGAGCCGGGTCCCACAAGGGGAGAGGGGGAGCCGCGCCGCCCCCCCCGCCCCGCTCCCCTTCCCCC
>JACPQP010000432.1 GCA_016190465.1 Chloroflexota bacterium | reverse complement strand
CGCTACGCTCAACTCCACGACCGTCTCCTCGTTGCTGATAGTGTCCAGAACGAGGATACGGCCGTCCGATTCCCTTGTCACTCGGCCAAAACCTACCGACGATTTCTACACGCACCCGCCCGATGGGGGCCTGTGCGCTTCCCCTGCGCCGTTGTGGTAAGCTCTGGGAGACGCTCTCTCTCGAGGAACGGCACATCATGGCTACCCTGAAGGCACCGATTCGACGCTCACTCCTGCGCGCCCTCGGACGGGCCACCCGGCCGCTCATCGGCGCGCCCCCATCGACCATCCGGCGAGTGCTCGTGGTACGCCCGGATCACCTGGGCGACCTGCTGTTGATGACGCCCGCGCTGCGTCTCCTTCGGACGGCGCTGCCGGATGTGCAGATCACCTGTCTGGTCGGCCCGTGGGGGCGTCCGGCGCTGCGCGACAACCCGAACGTCGCCGAGATCCTCACCTGGGACTTCCCCTGGTTCAACCGCCAGGAGCTGCCGTCGTTCGCCCGCCGAACGCGCCAGCTCGTCGAGCTAGCCCAGTTGCTCGACTCCCACGAGTTCGACGCAGCGCTGATCATGCGCTTCGACTTCTGGTGGGGCGCTCTGGCCTGCCACCTCGCCGGCATCCCGGTGCGGATCGGCTACGACACGCCAGAGACTCGCCCGTTCCTGTCGCGGGCGCTGCCCCACCCTGGCCGCGTCCACGAGACTGACTGCGATCTGGCGCTCGCCCGCGCGCTCGTCGGGGCGAGCGCCTTACCGGACCTCTCGGTCGAACGCCGGCTCGACTTCGTCATCTCGGATGCCGACGAGCGGGCAGCGCAGCAACTGCTGGCGAAGCATGGCGTCGGCGAGGACGAGCCGGTTGTCGCCCTTCATCCGGGCGCCGGCGCGTGGCCGAAGTTCTGGACGGTCGAGGGCTTCGGCGCGGTGGGGGATGCGCTGGCCGAGCGGGTCGGGGCGAGGGTGGTTATCACCGGCTCGCTCGACGAGCGCTGCCTGGCCGATGGCGTCGCGCGGGAGATGCGGCACGAACCGATCATCCTCGTCGGGAAGACGGGACTGGGCGTCCTTGGCGCGGTCTACCGCCGGACGCGGGTCGTCGTCGGGGTCGACAGCGGCCCGATGCACCTCGCCGCGGCCGTCGATGCGCCAAGCGTCCACCTCTATGGACCGATCGACCCGCAGCGGTTCGGGCCGGTCGGCGATCCGGCGCGGCACCTGGTCGTCCGGTCCGAGATCGAGTGCAGCCCCTGCGACCGACTCGACTGGCCGGGGGAGGAATACGAGGCGCATCCGTGCGTCCGGATGATCCCGCCCGCGCAGGTGCTGGAGGCCGCCGGGCGAGCAATGAGTGAGTGATGCGCATCCTGGTGGTGAAGCTGGCCGACCTGGGCGACGCGCTGACAATCACGCCGATGCTCCGCGCGCTCCGGCTGCGTTATCCCGCGGCCACAATTGACGTGCTCGCCACGCCGGTCGGTGCGGCCGTTCTCGAGGGGCTGGACTCGTTTGACCGCGTGATCGTCTTCGAGAAGCACGACTTCGATGCGGTGCGACAGCTCGGCACCCCTGCATCCCTTGCCCGACTCGCCCAGCTCGGCCGGATGCTGGCGGCGGCGCGCTATGACCGCGTCTTCCTCTGCCATCACCTGACGACGTGGTGGGGCACGTTGAAGTATGCCGCGCTGGTCGCCGCGACGCGGGCACCGGTCCGCATCGGGCTGGACAACGGCCGCGGATGCTTCCTCTCGGTCCGGGTGCGCGACGACGGCTTTGGCGCCCGGCACGAGATCGACTACTGGCTGGCCCTGGCCGGAGCCGCCGATGTGGCGCCGCGGCCGCGCCTGGAGGTCGCCATCCCACCGGCGGCCGAGCGGGCGGCCGAGATGTTGCTCGAGGGGTTGGGCCAGCCCCTGGTGGTGCTCCACCCGGGGAGTGGTGGCTACAGCATGGCCCGTCGCTGGCCAGTCGATCGCTTCGCGGCGGTCGCCGATGCGCTGGCCGAGCGACACGGCGCGCAGTTGGTCGTGGTGGGGGGACGTGAGGAGGCGGCGCTGGCCGCGCAACTGGTCGCTCGGAGCCGGGCATCGGTCCGGAATCTGGTGGGCCAGACCGGCGTGAAGGAGCTGGCCGCCCTGTTGGGTCGCGCACAACTCGTCATCGCGAACGACGGTGGGATCGTGCATCTTGCCGTCGCGATGGGGACGCCGGTCGTGGCGATGTTCGGGCTCTCCAACCACCGCGCCTGGGGGCCGTACGGCGCGGTAGAGTGGCGGCCGGGCCAGGCGAGCGCGAGCGCCCGCGCCATCGTCGTCCGTCGTGATCTTCCGTGCAGCCCCTGCCTGTACCGCGGCCACTCTCTCGGCAACCGCCAGGGCTGTGCGACGCGCCACTGCCTGACCGAGCTCGCTCCCGCCGACGCCATCGCCGCGGCCGAGCACCTGCTGTTCATCGGATGACGAACGAGAGTGTCCCGAGCAGCGCGAACGCGAGCGCCGCCAGCACGCCGATGCGTTTCAGGTCGCTGAGGACGTAGCGATAGTCGGTGGCGATCGGCGTGGCAGGACGAGCGCTCGGTCGCACGGCGAGACGCGACGAGGATCGCGTCGCGGCCGGTGGGCGTGGCGCCGGCGCGGGCCTGTCGACCGGAGAGGCGGCGAGCGACTGGCCGGCGAGGAGGCGACGGGGAGATGGGGGGCCGGGTGTCATCCCCCTTCCCACGGGCGTGGGGGAAGGG
>JACPQP010000431.1 GCA_016190465.1 Chloroflexota bacterium | reverse complement strand
GAGTCCCCCTCAATCAGGAGAGTGATACCATGATCGATCAGTTGCAGGCGCTGCGGGACCACGCGCTCGAGGAGCTCGCCCGGATCGACGACCTGGCCGACCTCGAGGCGTGGCGCATCCGGTACCTGGGGAAGCGAGGCGAGCTGACGCTGGCGTTACGCGGCCTGGGGTCGCTTGATCCGAGCGAGCGACCGGTGGTGGGCCGGATCGCCAACGAGGTCAAGGAGCTCCTGGAGAGTGAGCTGACCGCGCGGCGCGACCGGATCGCGGCGATGCTCCGCGCCCAGGAGATCGCCCGCCAGGCCGTCGACGTCACGCTGCCGGGTCGATCCGGACCGGTCGGCCAGCGACACCTGATCACCCAGATGCTGGACGAGGTCACCGCGGCGTTTCAGCGCCTCGGCTTTCAGATCGTCGAAGGGCCGGAGGTGGAGTGGGATCGGTACAACTTCGAGGCCCTGAACATCCCGCCGGATCACCCGGCGCGCGATATGTGGGACACTTTTTATGTCGAGTGGTCCGGGCGCCCCGGTGGGATGCTCCTGCGGACGCACACCTCGCCGGACCAGATCCGGGTCATGGAGAAGACGCGGCCGCCGGTTCGCATCATCGTGCCGGGGAAGGTCTATCGCTACGAAGCGGTCGACGCTACTCACGAGTCCATGTTCCACCAGGTCGAGGGGCTGGCCGTCGACGAGCAGCTGACGATGGCGGACCTCAAGGGCACGCTCGTCGCGTTCGCGCACCAGATCTTCGGTCGCGAGCGCCGCGCGCGCTTCCGCTGTGACTACTTCCCGTTCGTCGAGCCGGGAGCCGAGATGGCCATCGACTGTCACGTCTGTCGGGGGGCGGGCTGCCGTCTCTGCAAGGGCTCCGGCTGGATCGAGATCCTGGGGGCGGGAATGGTGCACCCCAGGGTGCTGGCGGGCGTCGGCTACGACCCGAACGTCTACAGCGGCTTCGCCTTCGGCATGGGCGTCGAGCGCATCGCCATGCTGAAGTACGGCATCGACGACATCCGGCTGTTCTTTGGCAACGACCTTCGGTTCCTGCGGCAGTTCCGGTAGGTGTCGGGGTTCGGGTGTCGGGTGCCCAGTACTGACGCCCGCCGGCTGCCAAGCCTTGACACCTGACACCTGATCCCCAACACCCGACACCCGGGAAAGGATGTGAGCGCATGAGAGTCTCGCTCAAATGGTTGGCTGATTACGTGAGCTGGGAGCTACCGCCAGAGGAGTTGGCCCGGCGGATGACGATGGCCGGCGTCGAGGTTGGCACGATCAGCCGCTATGGCGACGCCTGGCAGAATGTCTACGTGGGCCAGATCGTCGAGCTGACGCGGCACCCGAATGCCGACCGGCTCCTGCTGGCGACGGTCGACTACGGTGGCCAGACGCTGACCGTGGTGACCGGTGCGCCGAACCTCCGGGTCGGGCAGAAGGTGCCGCTAGCGCTGGCTGGCGCGCGGCTGCGCGACGCCTCCGCCGAGACGCCGCGCGAGGTCGTGCTGAAGCCGACGAAGATCCGGGGTATCGTGTCCGAGGGCATGGTCTGCTCGGCGCGCGAGCTGGGTCTGGGTGAGGACCACGAAGGCATCCTCATCCTCGATCCGGAGGCCCGACCGGGCGTGCCGCTCCGCGATGAGCTGGGCGATGTCGTGTTCGACCTGGAGGTGACGCCGAACCGGTCGGACTGCCTGTCGATGCTCGGCGTCGCCCGCGAGGTCGCCGCGCTCACCGACGGCGCCGTCCGGGTGCCCGCGGTCGACCTGGAGGGGGGGCCAAACGACGTTCGCGACCTGGTGCGGATCGAGATCGAGGACCCGAGGCTGTGCGCCCGCTACTCCGCCACCGTGATCCAGGGCGTTCAGGTGAGGCAATCGCCAAAGTGGCTGCGGGACCGGCTCGCCGCGGCGGGCATGCGCCCGATCAACAACGTCGTCGACGTCACCAACTACGTGATGCTCGAGTGGGGCCAGCCGCTCCACGCGTTCGACTACGACACGCTGCGGAGACGGACGATCATCGTCCGACGGGCCGGGCTCCACGAGCGGCTGACGACGCTGGATGGGGTCGAGCGCGACCTGACGCCCGAGATGCTCGTCATCGCCGATGCCGAGCGCCCGGTCGCACTGGCCGGAGTGATGGGCGGGCTCGACACCGAGGTGACGAGCGAGACGACGACGGTCCTCCTCGAGTCGGCCAACTTCAACCCAACGAGCATCCGCCGGACCGCCCGGGCTCTTCGCCTGGGAAGCGAGGCGTCGCGGCGATTCGAGCGGGGCATGCCGGCGGCCCATACCGCGCCTGCCGCCTGGCGGGCGACCGACCTCATCCGGCAGCTCGCCGGTGGCACGGTTGCCCGAGGGGTGGCCGACAACTACCCGGCCCCGCAGCCGGTCGTCGACATCCTGCTCGCCCGGTCGGAGATTCGGCGGCTGCTCGGCGTCGACTTCGCGCCGGCCGAGGTGACCCGCATGCTCGCCGGCCTCGGCTTCAGCGTGCGGCCAGAGGGGGACGCCTTCCACGTCACGGTCCCGCCGGCGCGGCTCGACGTCACCTCGCCGGCCGACCTCTGCGAAGAACTGGCCCGCATCGCCGGCTACGACACACTGCCAACCTCTCTCCCGTCGGGGGAGATCCCCGAGCCGACGCCGAACGAGCCATGGGACTGGGCGTCAGCGCTCCGGTCGACGCTCGTCGGTCTCGGCTTCGATGAGGTCATCGCCTACACGCTGACCAGTCGAGAGCGACTTGGGCGGCTCCTGGCAGTCGACGCCACGACCGCGGGAGCCGAGTCGTTCATGGCCGCCGCGGGCCGGGAATCGCTGCCCGCTGATCCGCTCGTCGCGACGGTCGCCGAGCGCTTCATCCCCCTCCACGTCGAGCCCGTCCGGCTGATCAACCCACTGAGCGCCGACGGCGAGGTGCTCCGGACCACGGCCTTCGTCAGCCTGCTGGAGCTGCTCCGCGACAACCTCCGGCACTTCGACCGCGACGTCCACCTGTTCGAGATCGGCCGAATCTACCTGCCGCGACCGAACGACTTGCCCGAAGAGCGGATGGTGCTGACCGCGGTGATGGGCGCCTTTCGGAGCGGCCGCCGGCTTGGCGCGCGCGACGAGAACGGCTTCTTCGACGTCAAGGGCGTGGCCGAGGCGGTGCTCGTGCCGCTCGGATTGCGCGAGTTGGAGTATCGGCCGGTGCGCCATCCGATCTTCCAGCCAGGGCGGACAGCGGTCGTGCTGCGGGCTGGCGAAGGCGCCGAGCCCGAGCGGGTCATTGGGGTGCTCGGCGAGGTGGCCGAGCCAGTCCGCGCGGCGTTCGACGTCGATCAGCGGGCCTATCTGCTCGGCCTCGACCTCCAGCGGCTGTGGGGCGTCGCGACCCGCCACCGCACCTACTGGCCGCTGCCGCGCTTCCCGGCCGTCGGCCAGGACGTGGCGGCTATCCTCGACGCGAGCATCACCGCCGACGAGGTTGCGGCGGTGATTCGCCGGGCCGGGCAGCCGTTGCTCAAGGAGATCGAGCTGTTTGACGTGTACCAGGGCGATCCGGTTCCCGCCGGGAAGCGGAGCCTGGCGTACCACCTGGTCTATCAGACGCCCGAGCGAACGCTGACCGACCGCGAGGTCGCCGAGGTCCACCGCCGCATCGAGCAGGCGCTCATCGGCGAGCTGGGCGCCCAGCTCCGCGCGTGATGCGTCGCTCATCGCTCACCCGGCCCGGGGCATGGCGACGATTGGGATGTTGTGGGCGCGCTGGTC
>JACPQP010000430.1 GCA_016190465.1 Chloroflexota bacterium | reverse complement strand
TGATGGGGGCGGGCGCAGAGAGGGGGGACGCGGGGCCGGACCACACCCCCTGCCCCCACTCCGACGCCGAGAGGGGAACCGCCCCCCAACCCGACGCGGGGAGGGGGGAAGGGGGGCGAGGTCCCTCCGCGAGCGGGAAGCTGGCTGGAAGGATAGGGCAGACAGCCTGGGGTGTCAAGCGGCACTCGGCCAGGGGATTCGCAGTGATTCTTTCGCCAACCCCCAGCCCCTAACCCCCATCTCCCATCCGAGCGGCTGGCTTCAACGTCCACGTCAGCAGCCGAGTATACAGGGCCAGGCGGTCGGTCCCCAGCCCGGGCCGCACGGTCGGCAGCTCCTCAACCGATCTGGCGAGCCTGGCGAGCGGAGCCGCGAGCGCCGGATAGCGCGGGTAGGCGCTCAGACCCGTCGCCGCGCGAACCTGCCCGCGGGCCACATCGCGATAGGCCTGGGCGAGCGCGCCGTAGGCGCTGCCCAGCCCGAGGCGTGCGCCACCGACGGTCAGATCCGCCGGCAGGTGCCCGCTGGCGTTCACTTCCCGGGCGAGCGCCTTGCCGAGGGTGATGACCTCCGCTGGCGCCAGGGCCTCGCGGGCCGGGCAGGCGCTCGGTGCTGCTGGCGGGCCGAGTACGGTGGGGTGGGGCAGGCGCTCGGGAAGCTCGCCAGACTCCTGCCACTGGACCAGGCTCTGCGCCCAGCCGACGACGGCCTCGGCCGGACTTAGCGGCGGCCCGAGCACGATTTCGCGCTTCTGGGCAGCTCGCTCGGCCGCCTCCAGCAGGTTCGATCGCCGCACCCAGGCCGGCTCGTGGCCATACCGGCGCGCCAGCTCGGCGACCGTGATCGGCACGACATCCGGGTAGCCGCGGAGCGCTCGAACAAGCTGACGGAAGTTCGCGAGCGCGCGCCCGATCTCGTCTCGACTCCGACAGACCGGCGTGACGAGGTGCTGCCAGGTGTGGTCAGGGCAGTTCTGGCCGTCGGCGTAGCGCCATCGCGTCACCGGCTCGGGGTAGACCAGCCGCTCAGGGTGGCAGAGGAAGACGCTCAGGAGCGGCTGGCCACCGGCCAGGCAGCGTGCGACGTGCTCCCCCAGGCGCGCCAGTGCGTCGGCGAACGCTTCGTCGTCGTGGAGGACCCGGTCGTAGACGCCCGCGAACCCGAGGAAGTCCGGCACCGGCGTGGCGAAGGGGATGGCGAGTGCACCCCAGCACCGACTGACCGAGTAGAGCGGCGGGGCCGCCGGGAACCCAAAGAGATAGGGCTCGGCTCGTCGGCGAACGACCTCGTAGAGCTGGGGCGCCGAGTAGGGCCCGTGCTGGCTGGAGCCGACCGGCGGCCGGTCGAATACCCTCCCCAGCGTCGCCAGCTCCTCGCCCTCGATCCGAGCGAGCGCCTCGACCCCGGCCTCCCAGTCGAGCGTCTCGATCGTCTCCGGGTGGACCGGATGCCGGTCGCGGCCGTGCAGGCCGACCTCGTGCCGGGCAACCTTGCGGATCACGTCCCACCGGCCGTGCGCGGCGAGCTGCTCGGCGCGCTCGGCCTGGAAGAGGTACGTGGCCACCAGACCCTCTTCACCGAGGATGTCAGCCAGCCAGCCCAGGCATTCGTCGAGCGCCGGGTCGTCATAGGGAAAGACGTCCTGGCAGCCGAGCACGAGAAGAACGTCCACCACCGCCTCCGCGGACGGTAGGGGCACCCCCCTGTGGGTGCCCCTTACCGCCAGTCCGACACCAATCGCGAACCACGCGTCCGGCACCCCCCTGTGGGTGCCCCTACCCCAGCCCCACTCGCAGGGGCCGGTCGAGGTCGCGGCGCGACCCGCCGGCCTTGACGTCCTCGGCGATCCCGAGGATGACCTCCTCCGAGAGCGCGCAGAGGCCGTGCCAGACGCCCCGGTTGATCACGATCGGGACGTCGAGCAGGAATGCCTCGAAGTCGTCGGGCGCCTCGGGCGTCGCCAGCAGGATGACGCCGGTGCCGGAGACCGGCCAGAACAGCTCGATCGAGTCGGGGTGCTCGGCCAGGTAGGTGATCTGGTGCGCGTCGACCCGGAAGGTCGCCAGCATCCAGGGCGCCCCCCGGTGCTCCTCGGCCGCAATCTGAAGCCGCTTGCCGACCGTTGGGTCCCACGTCAGGACCTTGCCGAAGCGCGCGAACGACTCGGGAGTGATGCGTTTCAGTTCTCGCATGGGCTTGCCACCACCTTACGCACTTAGCCGACCAGGCCACTTCGACTGATGCCCTGGATGAACTGGCGCTGGGCCACGATGAACACGATGAGGATCGGCAGCACCGAGAGGACGGCCCCGGCCATCGCCAGGCTCGGCTCCGTGTTGCTGGCCTGGATCACCGCCAGCTTGAGCGTCACCGTCTCGGTCCCCTCCTTTCGGAGGACGAGCAGCGGCCAGAGGTACATGTTCCAGGCCCCGAGGAAGGTGATGACGCCGTACGCGCCGATGGCCGGCCGCGCCTCCGGGAGATAGATGTCCAGCAGCGCCTGGCCCGGGCTGGCCCCGTCGATCCGGGCCGCCTCGTAGAGCTCGGCGGGCACCGTCCGGAAGAACTGGCGGAACCAGAAGACCGCGACCGAGACGTGCCCCAGCGCCGGCAGGACCAGGCCCGGAAAGGTGTTCACCAACCCGAGCTGGTTGGTGAAGACGAAGACCGGGATGATCGTCACGTGGCCGGGGATGAGGAGCGAGCTGACCAGAACGACGAAGATGACTTCTCGGGCCGGGAAGCGCAGCCGGGCCAGCGCAAAGCCGGCGCCCACGCCGAGCGTGATCAATCCAACGACGATCGCGATTGCCGCCAGCGCGCTGTTGATGAAGGTGTACGGAGGCAGGTACTTGAGCACGTCAACGTAGTTCTCCGAACGGATCGGGTTCGGCCACAGCTCGGGCGGGTAGGTATACACCTTGGTCGCGATCTTCAGCGAGCTGGAGAGCGTGTACAGAAAGGGCATCACCATCGTGATGCCGCCGATGCCGAGGACGAGATACGAGGCCGCCGCCCGGCTCGGTCGGATGCGGTGCATCGAGTGAGACATCTGGCCCGACACCTTGGCGTGAGTGTAGGGGCGGCCCCTGTGCCTGCCCCCCCTGTAGGGGCGGCCCCTGTGCCTGCCCCCCCTGTAGGGGC